>WJIP01000189.1 GCA_014730185.1 Caldithrix sp.
ATGTATCAGGATGTTATTGACGGCATCAAAGCATCTATGAAGCATAAAGAGGATCAATAACCCAAGCCAATGCTTAGTCTCAGTTTTCATTACATAAATAATGCATGCAAAACCACCATCGTTTATCTGCATGGCTTTATGGGCCGGGGCTCAGACTGGCAGGACATTATCAATAGCCTGGGCAAACAGGTTAACCATCTGACCATTGACTTACCGGGACATGGCCAATCCCTGTTGAGGGATCAAAATGTTGAAAGTCTTAATTACTGGCAGGTTGTACAACAAATTAACGACGTAATCGAGAATCATAAAAACGAAATTGTGCATCTTATCGGTTATTCCATGGGCGGACGGTTTGCATGGGGCATACTGAAACAATACAGTGCCCTCATTAATCGGGCCATCATCGAATCGGCTCATCCCGGACTGGATGAAGCAGAGGAACGCGCTGAACGAAAACGATGGGACGAAGAGGTCGCCGAACGTCTGCTTAAGGAACCGCTGCAACACTTTATAGAAAATTGGTATCAGCAACCCTTATTTCTTTTGTCGAAGGATGATGAACGGCTCGCTCAGCTCATTGTCCGGCGCCTCGATAATGATGCTGGGCAACTGGCGCAGGTTATGCGCTTGTTCAGCGTAGCCCGTCAGCCTTCTTTCCGGTCTTTTTTACACCAGGTAAAGCAACCATTGCTGTATATTGCCGGTGAATACGATGCCAAATATGTGTCTATTATGCGTCAATTGGGCCAACGGAACCATTACATCCAGACGATGGTAATACCCGGGAGCGGACACAATACGCATTTACAGAACCGGGAAGAATTCGTACAATCGGTTCGATCCTTTTTAAATCTAATACAACATTAACGGGAGGTTAGATGAGTTCGGTGCACTGGAAATCGTCTAAAGAATATACAGATATTAAATACGATAAAGCGGAAGGTATTGCCAAAATAACCATCAATCGGCCTCAGGTAAGAAACGCATTTCGTCCGTTAACCGTGCAGGAAATGAGCGACGCTATGGATGATGCCCGAAGGGATGAGAACATTGGTGTAATCATTCTGACGGGTGAAGGGGAAAAAGCATTCTGTTCCGGCGGCGATCAGAAAATCCGCGGTGATCACGGCTATAAGGACGAAAAAGGCGTGCAGCATTTGAATGTTCTGGAGTTTCAGCGGCAAATCCGCACCTGCCCCAAACCGGTCATAGCCATGGTGGCCGGATACGCCATTGGCGGTGGTCATGTGTTGCATTTAATGTGCGATCTGACAATTGCCGCCGATAACGCCATATTCGGTCAAACCGGCCCCAAAGTGGGTTCTTTCGACGGCGGGTATGGCGCCAGTTACATGGCCCGTATTGTAGGTCAGAAAAAGGTCCGCGAAATTTGGTTCCTGTGCCGGCAATACACAGCTCAGGAAGCTCTGGACATGGGCCTGGTTAACACCGTAGTGCCCCTGGCCCAATTAGAGGAAGAGGCCGTGCAGTGGAGCCGGGAAATTTTACGGAATTCCCCCATGGCCATTCGCGTTCTCAAATCCGCTTTAAATGCCGATGCCGATGGTCAGGCCGGCTTACAGGAACTGGCCGGCAATGCCACCATGCTGTATTACATGACCGATGAGGCCCAGGAAGGTCGCAATGCATTTGTGGAAAAACGCAAACCGGATTTTGCTAAGTTTCCCAAAAGACCATAATCAAGTCGGAATAAGCCACCGGCCTTCTATTGTTTATGCGTGAAAACAGGACGATGGCACCATATTTTTGAACAGGTCATATATTGAAACCGAAGTCATTGATGTAAATAAGGATTTTAATTGTGGAACAGATGTCTAAATTGAAAATCTGGTTATTGGCTGCCCGCCCTAAAACGTTATGGGCCGGGGTCGGACCTGTGCTTATCGGCACAGCGCTGGCCTACAGCGACGGTTTAATGCACTGGCCGTCGGCTGTGGTTGCCTTATTCGCCTCCATTACCATACAAATCGCCACTAATTTTGCCAATGACTATTTTGACTTTGTGCACGGAGCGGACACGGTTGATCGTACCGGACCGACCCGGGTGACCCAGGCTAAGCTGATATCGGCCAATGAAATGAAATGGGCGTTTATTATCATGTTCACCATTTCCTTTATGAGCGGACTGTTTCTGGTGTACCGGGGTGGCTGGCCTATCCTGATCATCGGTGTGTTATCCATCATCTTTGGTATTTTATACACCGGCGGGCCCTTTCCTTTGGGCTATCTGGGGCTCGGCGATATTTTAGTGACCATCTTCTTCGGACCGGTGGCTGTGGGTGGCACATACTATGCCCAGGCTCTGCAATTCAACTGGATTGTTTTTTTAGCCGGATTATCCCCCGGCCTCATATCCACATCCATTTTAGTGGCTAATAACTTACGCGATATCGCCACTGATCTTAAGGCCGGCAAACGCACCTTGGCTGTGCGCTTTGGGGAAACGTTTTCCCGAATTCAGTACACGATTATGATTATCTCGGCCGCCCTGATACCGGTGGGCCTGTTCATATTTACCCGCAAGCACCCCTATTCCCTGGCAGCCGTATTAATTCTGGCCTTTTCCATTCCAACGATTAAAATTATATTTAAAGAAAGAGACGGGGCCACCCTTAATCAAGCTTTAGCCGACACGGGTAAAATTCTGTTAATTTATAGCATAATTTTTTCAGCGGGATGGATACTTTGAACATTACCGATATCAACATATTCCGTTTTGCTATTCCCCTTAACAAGCCCCTTACCGTAACCGGTGAGCGGCTTTCGTTTCGTCGGGGTTATATCGTACAGATCATAGCCTGCAACGGTTTACAGGGGCTGGGAGAAATCAGTCCATTGCCCGGCCTGCACCGGGAAACACCCGAGGAGTGTCTTACTGAAATCGTTAATGCTACAAAAGCCATGCGCCAGCACCCCGTTGCTGCAACCGAACCGGATCAATGCAGTACATACATGGATACCATTCTGCCGGCAGGCCCAAAAGTGCCATCGGTCCGTTTTGGATTGGAACAGGCCTTATCCGATTTATATGCCCGAACAAACGACATACTGTTATTCGCCAAGCCCGGTGGAATTGTCCGTAAATTCGTGTACGTTAACGCCTTGATTACGTCCGAGCCGTCTGCCCTGCTGCAAACTGTTGATGACCGCATTCGGGAAGGTTATGTATCCCTGAAAATAAAAGTAGGAAGATATCCCATCCGGGAGGAGTCGGCCCGTCTCAATCGTATACTGGCGCACATCGATTCCCCAATCACCATCCGTCTGGATGCCAACAAAAGCTGGACCCTTCAGGAAGCTTGTACTTTTTTCCGTAACATCGAACGGATATCGGCTATTGAATATGTGGAGGAACCTTTACAGGAAAATACGTATTTAGCGGATTTTTACCAGCATACCCGAATACCCTATGCCCTGGATGAATCTCTGCAGGATCAAAACCGGACAGAGGATTTTATAAGTCCCGGTCTAAAAGCCATTCTTATTAAACCCTCTGTTTTAGGATCGCTAAAAACGATACGATCGTTTATTGATTTCGCCGAAAAAAACCGGTTAGAAACCGTCATTAGTGATACCTTTAGCAGCGGGATTGGCTTATATGGTGCGGCATGTTTAGCTGCAAGCGTTCCGGAGGCCGATACAGCAGCCGGCCTGGATACTTATCGAAATTTAGATGAAGATATCCTGGTACAACCGCTGGTCTACGATCGGGGATCATTCAATCTTGATGAGAACCGCAAACGTTACGGACAGCTCAATCCCGAAAAATTAGAGAAAATCGATGTCTGATACAGCTTTGCCTTTTTATGTACAACAAGCGGCACTTAACCATCCCCGGCAAACCGCTTTCATCACCGAACATAATAGATTTTCCTATGCCTGGTACGATCAAGCTGTCCGAACCATGGCCGGTATGCTGCATGAGGGGGGTATTACCAACAATAAGCGTGTAGCCTTGGTCGGTGGACCGTTGTTAAAACAGATCGTTGCCATCGGTGCTCTGCTTGAAAACGGGGCCGTAGCCGTGATGGTCAATCCTAAACAGCCGCCGCATAGCCTGAGAGAACAGATGAGCATCGCGGGTTGCAACGCGATCCTTGCCGATGAACCCCTTCCGAAAATGAATCAATCAACGATTTTCTGGCGGCAATTATCTCTGCCACAGGATAGCGATCAACCCACGGGACGGAATAGGCCCCTATCTCTATCCCGGAAGCAGCCGGTAACCATTGTTTTTACTTCGGGGAGCACAGCCACCATAAAAGCGGCTCTGCATACCTACGGGAACCATTATTTCAGTGCGGCAGGTTCCAATGAAAATATTACGCTGCAACCGGATGATACCTGGCTGTTATCCCTGCCTCTTTTTCACGTTTCCGGTATCGGCATCCTGTTTCGGGCAGCCCTCAGCGGGGCTGCTGTCGCCATTCCCCCATCGGTTTCTGATATTGGGGATACCATTAACCGGTTCAATCCCACCCACGTTTCTATGGTTTCCACTCAACTGGAGCGCCTGCTCCATTCGGCCGAGCTTACATCCCGGGCCGAAAATTCCTTCAAGGCCATTCTTCTGGGAGGCAGTGCATTTGCTCCGGGCCAGTTGCAGGCAGCGTACCAGCGCCGGTGGCCCGTTCATGTTTCCTACGGCAGCACGGAAATGAGTTCTCAAATCAGCACCACCCGGCCCGGCGCTCAACTTGCCGAACTCCGCACAGCCGGAAAAATTCTCAAACATCGTCAGGTCAAAATTGATAGGCAAAACGAAATTCTGGTTAAGGGGGAAACGTTATTTGCCGGCTACGTCGAGGATCAACACCTGCAGCCGAGTCGTGACAAAGAAGGATGGTTCCATACCCGGGACACCGGCCGCTTTGATGCCGCCGGCAATCTCCTGGTAACCGGACGTCTGGATCGTATGTTTATTTCCGGAGGCGAAAACATTGCTCCGGAAGAAATCGAGCGGCAACTTGAAAACCTGGACGGTATTCGTAAAGCAGCGGTTGTACCGGTGCCTGATGCCACTTACGGTTATCGCCCGGTGGCATTTATCCGCACATCACCGTCTGCGGGCATCGATCCGCAACACATAAAACAACAACTGCACCGGCAAATGGCCGGGTTTAAAATACCCGATCACTTTTTACCCTGGCCGGAAAACCAGGAAGATACCCTTAAAACGGATTACAAAACTTTACAACACTTGGCCATTCAACAGATAAAATAAAAAACGGAAACCTTATTTGTGACATCCATAAAACTGACCCACGGTGAACAACGTAAATCTTACGTAAGAAAAATGTTCAATAGTATCGCCCGGCGATACGACCTGCTCAATCATTTACTCAGTTTTGGTATCGATTATCTATGGCGGCGAAAAGCCATTCAACAATTAAATGCAGGACCGGATCATCTGATCCTGGATTTGGCTACGGGCACGGGCGATCTGGCCATTGAAACCATTAACAAAACCGAAGCCAGGGTCATTGGTGCCGATATTTCCATAAACATGCTGAAAACGGGGCAAACAAAAAGCCGCCGCCGGCAACTGCAGGACCGGTTAAATTTTGTTAACGGTGACGGTGAACAACTGCCCTTCGGTGACGCAGTATTCGGCGGGACAGTCATTGCTTTTGGCATCCGTAATATGGGTCACATCGATCAAGCTTTAACCGAAATACATCGGGTCTTAAAAGACAGCGGGCAATTGATTATCCTGGAATTTTCTCTGCCGCAGGTAAAATTTTTTCAAGCACTATACCTGTTTTATTTCAACCACATATTGCCCCGAGTGGGGCGCATGATCAGCAAGGATAAAGAAGCCTACACCTATTTGCCGGTTTCGGTGAGTGATTTCCCATCCATCGGTTCGTTTGCGCACATGATCGAATCAGCCGGGTTCGGAGAAATTACCTATCAAAAATTGTTAAGCGGAGTGGCTGTTATTTACAAAGCGCACAAAAATAGCGAGTGATTGAGTTGCAAAATCCCAGTAATGGAATACGATGAATGCGATTATTCCTTCTGGTCTAAAACTTCGCGGACCTTTTCGGCCAGCGCCTGGGGAGAAAACGGTTTTTGGATCAAATGAACGCCTTTTTCCAGTAAACCGCTTTTAAAAATAGCTTCATCATTATAACCCGACATAAAACAAACTTTCAAATCCGGAAGTATTTTTTTAATCTTCTGGGACAATTCTTTGCCGGACATATTAGGCATAATGACATCGGATAACAATAAGTCTATCTCATTGTTACGTTTTTGTACTTTTTTGAGGGCTTCTTGGCCATCTTTTGCTGTAAGTAAATGATAGCCATAAATTTCAAGGGATTGTTTTACCAGGTCGGCCACATCATTTTCGTCTTCCACAATCAGAATAGTTTCATCGCCCTTTAATTGGGTTTTTGGAGTTGCTTTATCAAGTGTACTGCGGTTCGACTCTTGTTTGGCCGGCAGATATATCTTAAAGGTGGTTCCTTTGTCCTTTTCACTATCAACCCAAATATGTCCGCCACTTTGTTTCACGATACCATACACGGTTGACAGCCCAAGCCCGGTTCCTTTTCCCACTTCCTTGGTCGTAAAGAAAGGTTCGAAGATCCGCTCTTTGGTTTGTGTTTCCATACCAAATCCATTATCACTGATGGACATGAGAACATAGTCCCCTATCTGGATATTTTCATGTTGTTGAACATACGTTTCATCCAAGTAGACAATGTCCGTTTCGATGGTTAATTTACCTCCATCAGGCATAGCATCGCGGGCATTAACGGCCATATTAATAATGATTTGTTCCATTTGGCCGGGATCCGCTTCGATAATAGCTGAATCTGTGTGCAGACGTGTTTCAAGTTCGATATTTTCCCCAATAAGCCGGTGCAACATTTTCTGAGTATTGTTGATTAAATGATTGACATTTAAAATTTCCGGTTTCAGGACCTGTTTCCGGCTGAAAGCCAACAACTGATTGGTAAGAGAAGCAGCCCGATTGCCCGCTTTTTTAATTTGCTGTAATTTATCAAATGTGGGATCCTTTTCATCCAGTTGTCCGAGTAATAAGTCACTATACCCGCTTATAACCGTTAACAGATTGTTAAAATCATGGGCAACCCCTCCGGCCAACTTACCCACCGCTTCCATCTTTTGAGATTGACGTAGTTGTTCCTCAAGCGTTTTACGATGGCGTACATCACGCACAAAAGCCAGAGCGCCATTTTTCTCTTCGAACTTGAAGGGTACAGCTGTAACCTCCACGGGAACGGGATTGCCATCCAGGGTGAGCATTACTTCTTCATTGAGTTCAACGGCTTCTTCTTTATTATTTAGTCGATGCATGCGTTCGGTTACCACCTCATGATAGGCAGGATGAAAACGCTTGAGAATTTTCTGTCCGATTATTTCATCCGCATGTTCAGCACCCAGTAGACGAACACAGGCTTTATTCAAAAAGGCGAATTTTTCACTGGTTTGTACGAAAATAGCATCCGGTGCGTTTTGAACGAGAGAGCGAAATCGTTGTTCGCTTTCCTGTAAAGCATGCTCGGCCAGTTTTCGCTTATGGATATCTTCGACCATGCCCAATCCCGCAATGATTGTGCCCTGTTCATCGCGTATGCCGGTGAAAATTACACGCACATAGGTTTTCTTATCGGAGGTAACCGATTCATACAATCCCTCGTAATAGGCATAGCCATTTTTTAGAGATTTCCGTACACCGCTGATCAATTTTTTATCCTTCAATTGGCGGAGCATATTCAAACCAATCAGGACCTCGCGCGAAGAACCGATAATTTCAACAAACTTTTTATTGCATTCGGTAATAATTCCTTCAGCATCATAGTAAAAAATCCCTATCGGTGATTCATCTATGATCATGCGGTATTTTTGCTCGCTCTCCTGCAGGGCAAATTCCGTTTTTTTACGACCGGTAATATCCTCAAGCATCGTTGCCAGTTTACCTCTTTGCGGCACATAGCTCGAAATTGAGAACCATTTATCCAACGGTTTGGAATAATGTTCAATTCGATAAGCCTGACCTTCCAGAACCAATTCCCCGCCCATGCGGATCCAGTTCATCGGGTCGTTTTCAATACGGGGGAAAACTTCTGTAACTTTCTTGCCAATCATTTGCTTACCGATGCCTGTCATGTCTTCAAAGGCCCGATTGATATCCAGATAGCGGTAATCGACGGCTTTTCCTTCGGCATCCGGGATCATTTCGTATAATGCAAACCCGGAAGTCATATTTTCAAACAATTTGCGAATTTTTTTCTCACTTTCCAGTAAAGCTTTCTGGGCTTTTCGTTCCTCGGTTTGATCCCGGAAAACCAAAACAACACCGGAAACCTTGCCGTGCTCGTTCTTGATAGGGGCTCCACTGTCAGCAATAGGCCTTTCATTACCCTTCCGATCGATGAGAATGGTATGATTGGCCAAACCAACAACCGAGCCTTGTTGCAACACTTTCTCCACCGGACTTTCAACCGTTAACCGGGTTTCTTCATTAATGATATTAAATACTTTTTCGAGATTTTTGCCAACCGCTTCCTCCTCTGGCCATCCGGTAAGCTCTTCAGCTACGGGATTGAGTCCAACGATTCGGCTATCAGTATCGGTTGCAATAACAGCATCGCCAATAGAATTTAACGTGGTTCGTAATCGCAGTTCTTTTTCACGGAGCGCCTGTGCAGCTATATCCTTTTGCATTCTTTCCTGTTTTCGATGGATCGCCATAATAACGGCAGGATTCAGCCGGGATATATTAGTCATACTCAGGTAATCATCTGCTCCGTTTTTCATAAAATACACCGCGGTTTCTTCATCCATATCATCCGCTACGATTAACACGGGGCAATATGGATTCGTGCGGTTCATAATGTTAAGTACATCAGTGCTTTTTAAACCCTTCAGCTCAGAGCTACAAAGAATAACATCAACTTTACTATGTTCAATCTGACGACGGAAAGCTTCCATCGTATCAATCCGATAACTGGTTAGCTTGTAAGATTCACGCAGTCGGGTTTCAAACAAATTGCACGTATCCGCCTGGTCATGGACGATAATCACAGATAACTGTTTTTCCATAATGAATCACCTGTGTGTAAATATGGCAAAAAGTTTCGGCACTATGCGTGATATTCCTTATAATAACTCATAGAGCCACGCCTAATGTATTGATCTTGTCGAACGTTACAGGAATTTAAGGCATGCCAAACGAAATTAATAATTTTTTATTAAAAATCAGATATCAAACGGATGTCGCCATAATCACCAAGCCCCGATTGATTCAGTGGCTATAATGCGGTGCGATTGATCATCCTGGAATTTTCTCTGCCGCAGGTAAAACTTTTTCAATCACTATATCTGTTTTATTTCAACCACATATTGCCCCGAGTGGGGCGCATGGTCAGCAGGGATAAAGAAGCCTACACCTATTTGCCGGTTTCGGTGAGTGATTTCCTATCCATCGGTTCGATTGTGCACATGATCGAATCAGCCGGATTCGGGGAAATTACCAATCAAAAATTGTTAAGCGGAGTAGCTGTAATCTACAAGGCCATAACCAGACGATAAAGGCCTTACAATGAAAAAAATTAGTACACTCAATATTATTTTAAGACAATCAATTTGCGTGTTGACCTTTGCCCGCCACTGATCAAACAGCTCAAATAAATTCCGCTGGCTAAATGGTTTTGAGAATACAAATAAGTATAATCGGGACCGGCTGCATACCAACGATCCAAAATCGTTTCCACTTTTCTGCCGAGTATATCATATAAAACAATCCTGACCCGGCCACTGACCGGAACATCAAACAAAAATGTCGTGCACGATTCGAATGGATTGGGGAAATTTTGATGTAATTTAATGGGCGGATTTTGGGTACGAAATTGATAGGGTGTTGAAAAATCACGACCCCAGTTGTCCATTGCCGGACAAATGCGCCAGTAATACTGCTGAGCATACTGCAGTCCCCGGACAGTATAGGTATTACCGATAACGGTCTGATTTTCCGTGACCATATTATGGAAATTTTTATCTTCCGCTAACTGAAACCAATAACGGGAAATACCCGGCACGGATTGCCAGGCGAAATCGATATTAATATTCTGTTTTTCGGCCCTGTGTTTAGGGTGCTTAATGACATAAGGTGTATCCACGGAAGATAAATGCATAATACCGGCATTTTGCGTTCCGCAAAATAATTGTTTGCCATTATACTCCAGACAATAAATATCGGAGGTATAAATCGACCGGCTTATGTCGGTCCAGGTTTGACCCGCATCCATACTTTTTAATATCCTGCCATGATCGGAAACCGACACAACAATTGATGAACCGTAACCGATAATATCGGATATCGTACCATAGGACGCAGGCAGGGAAATAACCTGCCAACTTTCCCCGTCATCATCACTTCGGTATAACTTTCTGCCATACCGGGCGCCGGCATAAAACTTTCCGCCGACATTACGGAGGATATCCAAGCCATAATCATCAGGCATTTCGATTTCGTACCAGATACCGCCCATATTCAGACTGCGATAAAGTCGATTACGGCCCTGCAAAGCCAATACAACGGGATCCCCAATGGCAACACTATGCATATTGTTGCTAAAAAGTACTTTTCTCCAGGAATAGCCGTAATCATCGCTTCTTGAAAGCCCACTTTTTCCCGCTGCAAACACCCAGTTTTCATGGGCACGTAAATCATTTATGGCCATATAATAACTATCCGTTCTCTGCCATGTTGCCCCCTGATCATCACTGACCAAAGGTTTACCGGAATAATAATATCCCGCATGACCTGCACTTATGACAATGGTTTTTGCGGTAGTCTCTATACAATTAACATAAGGCCGGTTTACGCCTATATCCAATCTTTGCCAATGGTTTTCCGCATTGGTCCTCTTAAATACACCACCGCCCCAGGAGGCGGCATACAAAACATGCCCATCAGCGGCAATGTCCCGGATTGAACTGTTAGAAAGATTATCGTTGTATTCATGCCAGCTATGCGCTTGATTACCCGATATGGATATACCATCATAGGAGCTTGCAAAAAGGGTATCATTTTGAACATCAAGTTCAGTTATTGACCGATTGTATAAACCGTCACTCATGTTTCTCCAGCTTCGCCCAAAATCTACCGATTTATAAACCCCGTCTCTTATTGAACCCACATAAACACCGGTTTTATCCGCACAAATGGATAATAAAACATCATCAGGGGCACGGGCGTTCATGGGTTTAGACCAGCTTATGCCGTCATCTTTACTTTTATAAATCTGCGCATAATTCTCCTGGCGAATGCCATACAATGTTTGATTATATTCATAAATATCAGCGACATTCCAGCCGAAAGGATGGGGATCCACCTTTGCCCAGGTTTGTCCGTCATCCGTGCTACGGAATAAGTCACTGGACTGGCCGTAGATGACCGCTAAAACCGTTTGCTGGCTTGTCATGAACAAAAAATCAAATCGCCCTCTCTCAAGACCCTGATTTGCCTCTTGCCAGGTTAAACCATCGTCCACACTCCTCATAGCGGTATAACGGGTACCTAAGATAACAACCGTATCCATAGCCAACACCGCATAACATGATTGGTTGTAAATTTTCTGCCAGTTGATGACCGATAACCTGGTTCGAAAGGCCCCCTCCTCGGTAACCGCATATAAATAACGACTATTTTTTGAAAGGGCGTAGACCCGCTGGTCCCCAAGGCCATTATACTGCCATCCCTCTGCGGCATTCTCTCTTCGAAAAACACCTCCGCTTCCGGAAGCCCAAAGTGTATCCTTTTGCAAAAGAAAGTCATTAATATGGCCTCCCCCCGGACCTTTGGCGGAAAGCCAGTAAGTTAATCCCTGTGCAAAAATAATATCACACGATAGAATAATAATTGAAACAATTAATAATGCTTTGACACATGAATAGCGCATGAAAATCTCGAAGATTATGGTTTAAATCAGCCCTCTCATAAGGTTTTCTCTTATTTATTTCCTACGGGCTTATTCCCATCATATATACCAAGAACAGAAGAGCATTACTATTTAATGCTGATACTCCGGTAGAATTCATAAATTCAAAAGCTTAAACTTTATCAATATTACAAAAAAATTTCGGGATATAATAATTTTTATGGCGCAGGACGGTTGTGCGCAATCCGCATGATGGTAAAGGCGTTCAATATTTTTTTACCGATGGTTACTTACCTATATAGTTTGTGGTGATTAATGATAAATCGGTATTTAGCCGCATATCAGAATATCAGATAGACCATGCTCTCCGTTGAGGCAGGTCTCGTTTGTTTTAAATTCAGCATCAATCCACCCAGTCCGCCAGAAAAACATTGGTGTCATTGGGATTGCGGTTGAATCGGTTGGAACCGAATACCAACTGTTTACCATCACGGCTGAACATGGGAAAACTGTCAAATCCTTTGAAAAAGGTAATTTGTTCCAATCCGCTGCCGTCTTCATTGATCATCCATAAATTAAAATCCGGCATACCCTTTTGGGGTGAACTGTTCATATTGGAGCTGAAAATAATACGTTTGTTATCCGGATGGAAAAAGGGTGCAAAATTAGCAAATTCGTTATCCGTTATCTGCCGTTTATCGGATCCGTCGGCATCCATCACAAATATCTGAAAATCATTGGGTTCAATCATTTCCCGGTCCAGCAAATTTTGATAACGCTCTGTTTCTGCCGGCGTCCGGGGATGATAGGATCGATAAACAATTTTCCGCCCGTCCCAGGAAAAAAACGCTCCGCCGTCGTACCCCAACCGGCTGGTCAGTCGCTGTAAATTACTACCGTCGATGTTCACGGTGTAAATATCCAGATCGCCGTCGCGCTGGGACGTAAACACGATTTTATCCCCTTTGGGAGAAACGGTGGCCTCTGCGTCATACCCCTCGGCCGGTAAAAAAGGTTGAGGATTGCTGCCGTCGGCATCGGCCTTGTAAAGATCAAAGCTGCTGTAAACTTTCCATACGTAACCCTGCGAATAATCGGGTGGCGGCGGACAATCGTCACTATGGCCATGGGTGGAGGCGTAAATAATTTGCGTGTCACCGGGTAAAAAATATGAGCACGTGGTCCGCCCTTTACCGGTGGAAACCAATGTTTTGTTCTGGCCGGTTAAATCCATGGTAAAAATCTGATCGCAGGGGTAGGGGCCATGCTTGGATTGATATATCAATTGCCGGCCGTCAAAGCTGAAATAGGCCTC
>WJIP01000190.1 GCA_014730185.1 Caldithrix sp.
AATTATTTAAATCTGTATTCCAGCCCTCTAAAAGCATGGTTTCAGTGATTAGCTTACCGTAATACTGCCTGCTAAACGATTGAATGCCATTCAATATTTCATTTAGTTTTAAGCCGCCATGAGGCCGATTTATGGCCTTCCACACTTCTTGTTTGACCGCATCAATCTTTAAAGAAACTAAATCCGCCTGTTTTAAGGCGCTCTGCACATCCGTTAAATAAGTTAACGATGCATTACTAATAACAGCAATTTTTATTTTAAGAGATTGTATTTGTTGGATGATCCACAGCAGATTACTATCCAGGGTTGGTTCGCCATCCGGAACAAAAGTAATGTAATCTATGCGATTACTACTTTCCCTTACCTGTCTTACTTTGTCATGAATCTGTGTAACGATTTTTTCCGGATCATAAAAGGTCTGTCTTCTAATACACAACCGATCGGTACGGCCGACCTGACAATAAATGCAGGCATAACTGCAGACTTTGGGCGGAATGTTATTCACACCCATACTATAACCCAATCTTCTGGAGGGTACGGGACCGTACACCAGCATGGTTAAACTTTATTCCTTTTCATTGATTGCTATCCATTATGGCAAATTTTGTGTTTCTAAAATTGATCCTGCACCAATCTCGATATAATGTTCATTATAGGCTTCCCGGCATAACCGCCGGGCATCTTCACCTGAGCAATGACAGGGCGCTACATAACGGACCCCCATATCTGAAAGTTCGCTAATCATATTACGTATGTCTTCATTTCCCATTTGCACCAAATGAAAACCTCCCAAAACCAAAAACAGGGGATCATCAAAACTTTTTTTAATCCTGCTTAAAATGTAAATGATGCCGGGATGGGCACAACCGGTAATAATCATTAAGCCCTTTGAACTCTGTACAATTAAGGACTGTTCAATTATAGATCTGCCCATCTCGCCTGTGGAAAACAGCTGTTCGCTCAATTTTGTACATTCACTAATACTAATGACATTTGCTCCGTAATCGGAAATTTTTTGTTTGAAGGATCGTGGAAATGATTGTGGCATATATACCGTCACCGCCGGATGTTGGTTCAAGAAGGAGTGTATGCCTCCCGTATGATCATGATGAATATGGGATAAAAACATAGCATCAATTTCCTGCGGCTCGATGTTTAACTTCTGCATATTTTCCATTAGAAGAGAGCCTTCACCGCCCGTATCGAATAAAATGGTTTCTTCAGAAGTTTGAATGGTACACGAAAAACCCCATGCGGTTCCTATATTATTATTAACCGTATTATTATCGTAAACGACTGTAATTGTAATATTCTGGTTATTCATGGAATCAACAGCCCCTATTCCAAAAGCAGACACAGGGGATGCGATAAAAAACACCCAGAGTGTCATACTTTTTACTATTAGTTTTTGACGATTAGAGCATATTTTCATTTGTATACCCACCCGTTACTCTTCTCCTCAACCCTTTTTTATAAAATAGGATCAGTAGCCCGATAAAAGACCAAATTACCAGTAGTCATCATTTACCTGTTTAGGGTATGTCCCGGTTTGGGTTCCTCAGCGAGTATACAACTTGTTTGTTGTACATTATTATTTAGGTCTCTCATTAATCTTTACGGTGCTTTTTTTGTTCGATAAGACGATGATGATACGACCCTTCTCGTAACAGTTTGGCGCCGCATTCGGGACAACGCTGGTCCTGACATGGCCTGCCCCGCTCATGATTTTTTGTGTAGGCGCATCTGGGACACAGGCATCGCCCGCCGCTACCCATTTCATGACTATTTTTGAAATTCATATTGCTCTCTCGCCGTTGTATTGAATATTGCTGCAATTTAACTGACAAATTAATCGTACTGCAGTCGTATTGCTTCATCCGTCAATGTGGGCTGAATGATTTGTTGCCAGCGCTCATCTTGCCATGTATGCAGTTTTTGATGCGTTTGATAATACTTTTCCGGAATGGGATGTGTGCCCGGTACAACTTCAAGGCCATAATAGGTGTTGATAAAATTAATAAAATCAAAAAGATGCGGACATGGTGGATAACCAACAATCAAACCGGTAGCCAGATGAATAACCTGCGCTCCGTTCTTCTTCATTTCGGCAGGGGCGTACTCCACATTCCCTCCCGGACATCCGCCACAAGTCGTGTACCCGACTACCTCAACATCCCGGTTAACATATTGGCTAAAAGCGCCCTCCCGGTTATACAATGCCCTGAAACATTTGCCGCCAGCACAATGGCCATAGCGATCGCAAATAATAATACCAATTTTTGTTATTGGTGTCATGAAGTAACTCCCTCGATTTATTGTTTATAATTTGATACCTCTCTTCAAATGCGCTTTAGCTTTTCTGAGGAACAATAATCTTACATCCGGCGCCATTTCAAAATAATGGAATTCCGTATACATGTTTTTTTCTCAATTTCTTTGCTTATACGATCTTCAATAATCCGTTGAACCTGGACGGGAATTTCAAAAGTAGGTAAAGCTTTAGCAATTTTTGCTTTTTGTTTTTCAATACCTATATCCAATATCATACCTAATTCAAATAAAGACATTGATATTTCAGGATGCTCATTAATCTGCAGTTTGTTCATTATTTGCTGCCGATTGGCCATTCATTTTTCTCTTAGGTCATTTTTCTACCATAAACCGCAATGGTTTTTATTAATTTTGACATGGTGTTGGATGCTGTTAGGCCAGTTTCTGATCATTATCCAATATACGTGCATATCTCTTTTCTAAACTAGCCTGATCTATCACGGTCACTTACTTTTTAGGGGACAAGCCCAAAG
>WJIP01000191.1 GCA_014730185.1 Caldithrix sp.
AAACATCTTTCAAAATATCATAAGCCATATAGACAAATGGAGTGGCAACTAAAAGTACGATGAGTATTTGTGCAATCTGTTTTAACATTTTAAATCCTTTCCCTTTTTCTTGGTTATACTTACGGGCACACAAACTCAAGGTTGCATTAGGATTCGAAAATATTATTATGCTAATGGTGAATGAGAGGTGCTCTCATCATTCAGGTACTTTTTTTAAAGTATAGAATGGAATATTGAACAATTCAGTGATCAATGCTATCATTGCGATACATCGATGCACCGAAATAGCAAATTTAAGAGCAGTATAGCGTTTGCGGTCTGCCGAGACTTTATCCGAGAGTACAAAAGGCATATGTTACTTAGATTAGCATCTGAGATTGCCGATAGAAAATCAAAACTCTTAGTTTGTCATTTTTAGTAAGTCTGATTCGTTGGGTGATTATCAGGCAATACTGCTATGAAATAATGATACATTCAATTTTAAAACAACAACAGTAGGATTAAATTCAGCCTTTTGGGTAAGAGATGTTTTATTACAATATCGCAGTGACAGAAGGTCATTACCCTTGGACAGCTATATTTCAAAATTTATCAAACGAGAAAGATTGCCGGAGTATCGCAAATGTTTTCATAATTTATAGTATTTTTCTGCTCAAGGATTATTGAACGATAATATTATTAAGTCTTACTCCGGCAATCCACAGGTTTTATATTCGTTTTAATTAAAGTTGCTTTATCCCTATCCCTCGCTTGTCATAATTAATTGAGGCTTCATCTCAAAACTTTTGTATTGTGGACGTAGTCGTTTTGTATTGTAGAATTTTTCCACATCAACAAATTTCTTGGTACTGGTTACAACATCGATAGGCATATTATCATACCGTCCGTTTTTAAGCACAACTAAACGGCCGTGAACATTAGATAGAATTAAATCCAATGCCAAGTTACCATAAGCCATAGGTACGATGGAATCCATGGCATCTGGATCACCACAACGGACTAAATATCCCAGCTTTTGATTGATGACATTGATGCGTTTGCCTTTGGTGTATTTGGGCGACAATTCCTTCAATTTAGCAGATATTAAATCGCCGATACCACCCAATTTTGCATGCCCGTAGGCATCTTTCTCCTGATTTTCAAAAACCATTTCACCACCGGCATACATAGCACCCTCGGATACCAGGACGACCGAATAGCGACTTGGATTTTTATAGCGATCTTCAACCAGTAACTCGGTTAATTTAGTAATATCAAATTTATATTCCGGTATGACACAGCGATTTGCGGCTCCCGCCATGGTCGGTAACATAGCCGTAAATCCGGCATACCGGCCGAAAACTTCTAAAACCAGAAATCGTTCATGTGATCCGGCAGACGTTCTGAGCGCGTTGGTCATCTCGATAGTACGTGTCACGCATGTACTGAAACCGATGCAATAATCCGTACCGGGCACATCGTTATCCATGGTTTTTGGAATAGCCACAACTTTGACACCCTCCTGATATAAACGAACACCATAACTCAGAGTATCATCACCACCAATCGGGATCATATAATCGATACCCAAAAATTCGAGGTTCTTAAGTACTTCTGGAGTTAAATCGTTCACTTCATCCGTGTATTTGTCCTTAAGATGTGGTGGTACATTAACTTTCGGTACGTGGCTTGGTCGCGTTCGTGAAGTATGTAAAAAGGTACCTCCTGTTCTGCCTGCCTTATTAACAATTTCCTCCGTAAGCTCTTGATAATTTTCACTGTTATCGGCTTTCTTATCCCTAACGAGTTCTATGGCGCCAGCCCAACCTCTTCTGATGCCAATCACTTTATACCCCTCTCTCAGGGCTCGTATGGTAACCGCACGGATGGCCGGATTTAAACCGGGAACATCGCCTCCACCGGTTAGAATACCAATAACACTTTTATTTTTTTTTGCTGCCGCCATAAATACCTCCAAACTTTTTAAATTTCATATTCAATTTGTTCATCTAATTTCATTAATCTCATCTATCCTAATAAATATAGTTCTAACGAGACCTATCTGATTAATTACCGACTCAATTTAAGTCTTCTAATAATAAAGCATTAAATAATAATTTATATGTGTCAGGCATAGAAGCTCTAAACTGGGGATTAAATCCCATTAATACCAGCTGTCCTTTGCCTTTCTTCAACCATAAAAGTGCAGCTTTATTAGCTAGTTTATCCAAATTTTGGCCAAATCCACTTAACAAGATATCTTTCTTTGGAAAAAGCCCGATCACTCTGCGATCCATATCAAAATATGGAATCGAGGTTTCATATACACCACTACCCCGATAAAATATAGCCGCTTCTTCCCGCATTCCCAAAGCCAAAGGATGTTCGTTATCAACTTTCATTTTCAGAAGAGTGCCAGGACAATAAAGCCCATCTTTCCCAATTTCTTCGGCTATATTATTAAAGGGCAATTGAAATTCAGTGCCCGGTTTCTGATTCTCTTTTTTGGCCATATTTAAAGTTCCGTCGAATAAATTGGTCGAACTACCCCAGGATACTACTTTTCCGCCCCCATTAACAAATTGTATGACGTTCATTAATCCTTCTTTCCCCATTCCTTCCGTATAAGCAGGGGGATAACTGCTCACGTAATAATCATCTTTGGATTTTCTTTTCCCCTCCATTAATACAGATGCTCGTTCATCGGGAAATACCAGTACATTATACTGCGAAGATAGATTGTCTTCCTTAAGTGCAGCCGGTCTTAAAACCGTGTATTCGATGCCGTAAGTATCAAATATAAACCGCGTCCAACCCGCATCCATATCATGAAAGTAGGATTCAACCAAGCCCACTTTTACGCTTCCAAGCGGTGTGGTATCAACATCAATCTTCTTTTTCAAATACAGTGGCGGTACAAGACATTTTTGGACTAATTCCCGGATTTTTTCCCCGGAGCTCTCTTTATTATAAACTATAAAACTACCATTTTTAATTTTTTTGTCTTCATAGTTAACAATTTCTGATAATCGTTCAACCTTTAAATTATTTTGAAGTGCATGAAATGCCATTTTGAAGCTGCTATTATGGCGCACATCCCATACCACAGCCCAGAATGGTTCGAATTGCTCTTCATCGTGTATGCGCAATGATTCTTTAAGCGGATCCAAAACCTGTTCCAGACGTTTATGGCGCTGATTGATCTTTGTCATTGTTATCCCACGGTGTAAATTCAAAGACCAGCTCGTAATATCATACGGCTTAATCATTTCACCCCCTGGTGTGTAATGACGAACGGGAAAATGCTGCCTGCCCATCACCTCTAATATAAAAGACCGAAAGGGTTGGGCTAAAGGAATAACCACATCACCTTGCTTGAAAAGTTGATTATTTAATTCAATGTTCT
This sequence comes from Caldithrix sp., assembly GCA_014730185.1. Lineage (GTDB taxonomy): Bacteria > Calditrichota > Calditrichia > Calditrichales > Calditrichaceae > WJIP01. The sequence continues at coordinate 3,386 of WJIP01000191.1, forward strand.
GCTTTAACTGGTAGAGTTCAATTCCATGCTCCAGTAATAAATCGATTAATTTTAGCCATTCGCTTTGGTCATGCTGATCAGCCGGTATTATAAAATAAAACGGAGCTTCTCTCTGACCTTTGTTGACGGAGCTTTGGGTTAAATGATGACGTAACCTTAATAATTCTTCTCTGTTCTGAGATGCAGTTTCTAAGATTGAATACATCGAGGCGATTTCATAATTAACAATATCACCCAAACGCCACCATCCTCCAGGCCATGGTTCAACCATATTGATACTCTTCTCATATTCGGCCAACCCTTTACCATAAACTTTTAATTCGTTGGGTTCTACATGCACCGGCGTAGCATATTTAACACTCGCGCATTCGGTAAGCATGCCAATTACATTCTTCCAAACACATGTTTCGGTCGAACCCGGCCAGTAGTCGTCAAACAGGTAATGCTGGGATATGCCCTGCATACCCTGTTGGGTCATATCTTTGACCATATTCGACCCAAAAATCCACGTCCAGTTCCAAATGCGGGCATCAATAACCTCTGCTATTGGATCATGCATTGGTGGAACAAAATACCGCGGCCCGGTTTTACCCATCTGGTGTTTTTCTACCATTACTTGCGGGAACCAATCTTTATTATAAATTCGGGCTATGGCCCGGGTATCCTTTTGCGTTAAAGTCACAAAATCTCTGTTATTATCATGGCCAATATATTTATGATAGACACCGGGCAGGCTGGCACCTTCATTTCTGGTTCCCTTATACTTGTTATAATGATTGACGACCATGTCCATTCCATCCGGATTGTGACAAGGCACCATCATGAAAACCGTATTACGTAACCACTTAAGCTTTTTAGCTGCTTTTGTAGTTACCAAGTCATAGGCCATCAGGGGAGCCGATTGGGATGGCCCTACTTCTCCCGAATGCATAGATAGGGTGGCCAGAACAAATACCCTTCCATTTGTCACATCCTGTTGCAGTTGTTCTTTTGCCAAATCGGATTTCTTAGCCAGGCGTTGGTTGATCTCCTTAAGATGATCCAAAGCAGATAAATTTTCTGGTGCCGATATGAACCCAATATACATTCTGCGTCCCAGGGGTGATTCTCCAATATCCACCATTTTCAAGCGGTCGGATTGTGAATCCAATTCCTGTAAATAACTGATTAACGACCCGTAGTCTATGAGCTGACGATCTGTTCCCGGTTTAAAACCAAAATATTCTGCAGGCTGTCTGACAGCTGCCTGACCCTGGATGCGAGTCACGGTAAAGACAATAAAAATGAACACCGGCAGAATTTTCATAAAAGACGTATTAATGTGCATAATTATTAACCTTAAGATAGATGTTTTTTTACAGTCGTTCATTGGATGAGCAGCAATTGTGTTTTGAAAATCACATTATTTGGTATGTATGTCACGATCTCTATGAACTGAACTGACTAATTCCTATTAATCCTGCAGGCCATTGCAGGAATTCCAAAGCCGATTAAAAATAAAACCATCCGGTTTTATGGCTTTTTTTAAACCAATGACTGCCAATGGATAAGTCGTCTGCAAATAAGCCTATAAATAAATAGGCAATATAAAAAAATATGTCAAAACTTAAAATAAAAATTCATTGCACCAGTGGTAACCACCGGATAAAAATTCCATGTTTACTCCGGATCATTTTAAGATATGGATCCGAACGGTTTGTGTTTATGGCTGTAAACTATCATTAGTATCAAAACACTATTTCCCGACTATTTTTTACCTTTAACTATCGCCGGCCTGTCTCTTTGACCAATTTGACATTCGCATTAATTAGTATACGTATCCAGGCTTTTATTTAAAGGAATTGAAATGAAATCCGAACCAAAAATCTGAAGCATTATGTGTACCAACGAGAAATAGTTTGCAATTGAGCGTTAGAGAAATACCATACAGGTTACCCATAAGCAGCGATCATATAAAGTGGGCCTAAATCGTGTATTAATCTTACGTTTCAATTGAATGTATTAATACCTCCCGCGAAGCAAATACCGCAGTAACTGGCTGTTGCACATTAAAGTTGTAGAAAGCCCTATACCAGTGTTTAGTCTGCACAGTCTTTATTTTTAGTCTTTCCATCATAGCAAAGAAACGATCCTGCAGCTGTATGGACCGACGGTGGGCATCCGTTGCTGTTTTTAAATAATTTTCCTGTGAACGATTGATTCCGGGACAATCAGGTGCCGGTGGTACAAAAACATACGTTTGCGTTTTTTGGTTAAAATCGACCATACGCCCCACGGGGGCCAAACTGCAAACCAATGGCTTCTGATCTGGATGGAGTAGACACTTACCGATAAGTTCTTCTCGATCATTCCATTCATTTTGTAAGAAAGGACAAAATTTAAAGGGATGCTTTCGGAATCGGATACGTGGTAACCACAAATCGGGTTCAATTGGGGTTAATTCTACGAGACGAGATGTGAATAATCCCCCCGTTTTTTCGAAACCACTGAAACGGGCCATTCGGTATAGATCATACAAATCCAATCGGACGATTTGATCACCCGTACAACAATTTCCACACATCGTACACTGAAACTGGTACACGTCTTCAATAACCGGGAAGGGACTTTCTGCCATAATTACTATATTAAACTGCAATATTTGGGTTTAGTGTTTTGTACAGAACTAAAGTTTCAAATTAATCGTCGAGGCCTGTTTAAACAAAATTTTAAATTCAGATGATTATAAATGTTCGTCGTTTGAGCATGATTGCGTTTGACTAAAACTTGCAATTTTCTATACATTATTGTACAGTTTTTATGAATCAATGATAACAGCGTTTAATGGTTTTATGAAATTGCCTGTAGATAATGTCTATTTCAAGTGTTTGCAAAAATGCGCACTGTGTTGCAGCAATACAAACGGATTCGTTTTTATCCGTTCTTCGGAGGCGGAAGAGATAGCCGAATATTTGGGTATGGATAAGGAATTCTTTGTGAATCATTTTACCCGAGCTATTGATGACCGACGGATTTTGGTGGATGGTCAGGATGACGATTGTCTTTTTCTTGAAGATTATGGGTGTTCAATCTATGAAGTACGCCCAGCTCAATGCAGGGCCTATCCCTTCTGGCCGGAAAATCTAAAATCGATTGAACGGTGGGAACAAACCAAAACCGAATGTCCTGGTATTGGCAGGGGACAACGGTATACAAGTTTTGAAATCAATGAGATACTAAAAAGCCAAAAGTAAGATCCGTAGCATGCTTACATAACAATAAGCAGCACATCTTTAATCTTATTTTGTATTTCTATCTTAAAGATACACAATGACAATCAGAGTCAATTGAGTTAAAAGATTATTTTGATCTCCCTACCTGCAATAGAAAACGATAAAAATCTAAGGGCAACGGGTATAGAAAAAACGTAAATATTTTGTAATCTAAAACGATTCGGATTTAAAAAAGCAAAATATTTTATTGAAATACTTTAATAAAAAAAACTTTGAAATATCACTAATATTTATTTTGTTAATTTTATATAATTTTGTTACATTGTGCCTTTTATTTGACTTTGTGAATGAAATAATTTGTTCAAATTAAAAAAAACGAGGATTAATCTTTAAATAATTTAGGATTGTTTTGAATTCAACTAATTAAATAGGAAACGTCATGGCAGAGTTTAATCTAAAAAGAGGTTATGATATCAGAATTTCTGGTGAGGCGGAACGGGATATTGAGACGCTGCCCTCACCCAAAAAAGTGGCTTTACTGCCTTCGGAATTTCCAGGCATTAAACCCCGGCTTGACGTGGATGAAGGCGATCAGGTAAAAGTGGGCACGCCGCTGTTTCACGATAAGGAACGGCCTGAAATTAAGTTTGTGGCTCCTGTTAGCGGTAAGGTTGCCGCTATTAATCGGGGCGAACGGCGCCGTTTGCTGGAAGTTGTCATTGAGAATGATGAACAAAAAAACGTCGAACAAAATGGAAACCGGGACAAAAAAAACATTGAGAAGATGTCCCGTGAGGAAATAGTCAGCCAATTATTAAATGGTGGAATGTGGCCTCACATCCGGCAACGTCCTTTTAGCAAAATTGCGAATCCGGGCGATGTCCCCAGAGATATCTTTATTTCAGCAATGGATACAGCCCCTCTGGCAACCGATCCCAATTTTATAATCGAAGATGTTAAAGAACACTTTCAATTCGGGCTGGATATTCTGAGTAAATTAACCGATGGTAAAATCCATTTGTCCATGACCGGTAAAAAAGAGCAGCGATCTGCAATATTTGAGCAGGCCGAAGGCGTCGAAAAGCATTATTTTACGGGTAACCATCCTGCAGGCAATGTTGGTGTTCATATCCATCATATTGATCCCATTAAGATTGGCGGTGATTTCGTTTGGTATGTTCAGCCCTACGCTGTCGGTCTCATAGGGAAGTTTTTCAAGCAGGGATATTTTGCCAATGACCGTATCGTAGCTAAAGTCGGTTCTTCTCTCAACAATCGTAAATACTATAAAACTGTTGTCGGTGCTCCCATCAGCACATTTATCAAAGAGAAAGACTTAAATGATGAAGAACAACGATTTATTTTGGGGGATGTATTAACAGGTCAAAAAACTTCCATCAAGGGCTATATCAGTTTTTATAAACATCTTGTCACGGTAATTCCTGAAGGATCAGAAAAGCGCAAACTGGTCGGATATTTCCGTCCCGGAATGGACCTGCCCAGCTTTTCACGCACGTTTCTGTCCAGCATCCTGAAAAAAAATGACAAATTTACTATGGATACACGGATTTTTGGCGAACATCGGGCCTTTGTGCAGACCGGGTCCTATGAAAAAGTTCTGCCCATGGATATCTATCCGGCAGTATTGATGAAAAGCATACTCGCCGAAGATATCGAAGAAATGGAAGGTTTGGGTATACTGGAACTGGATGAGGAAGACATTGCTCTCTGTTCGTATATCGATCTTTCTAAAACGAATTTTGGTGCACTTCTGCGTCATGGTTTAGATCTCATCGAAAAAGAAGGTTAGTCTCGATAATGTTCAACAAGAAAAAGGATCATAAAATTGAAACTCATCGAAAATAACTTGGAAAAACATCGTTATAAATTTGAAAAGGGTGGAAAACTCGAAAAATGGGCACCTCTTTACCGGGCTGCAGATACAATTATGTTTTGGACCAGTGAACGTACCAAAAGTGCTCCCCATGTACGCGATGCTCTGGATTTAAAACGTTTTATGATGATGGTCATCGTAGCACTTATACCGGCTACAGTTTTTGGCATCTACAATATTGGATATCAGCATTACGTTGCCATGGGTGAGTCTTTTTCATTTATCGACGCACTGGGCTTTGGTTTGGTCAAATTTTTGCCCATTGTCATTGTTTCCTATGCCGTCGGTGGCTTTTGGGAGGTGTTGTTTGCCATTATTCGCAAGCATGATATTAATGAAGGATTTTTGGTAACCGGAATCCTATTTCCGCTGACACTGCCCGCTACGATTCCGTTATGGCAGGTGGCTGTGGCCATATCGTTTGGTGTTGTCCTCGGAAAAGAGGTATTCGGCGGAACCGGTATGAACATCCTCAATCCGGCCTTGACGGCCAGGGCATTTGTGTTTTTTGCTTATCCGGCCCGCATTTCGGGCGATAAAGTTTGGACGGCTGTAGATATGGCCAAAGATAAGGTGGTCGACGGTTTTTCCGGTGCCACTCCTCTGCTGGTCGCTTCCAACACACCCGGTGGTCAATCAGCTATTCACAACGTAACCGGAACAACCTATGGTGACTTTAGTTGGATAAATATGTTTTACGGTTTAATTCCCGGAAGCATCGGCGAAACATCCACACTTGCCATATTGATAGGAGCGTTAATATTGATCATTACAGGCGTAGGAAGCTGGCGCATTATCGTTTCCGTTTATGCCGGCGGATTCCTTATGGCTTTTTTGATGAACATTTTTGCCGGTCCGCAGTCGACCGGAATGTTTACGTTACCGGCTCACTTTCATCTCGTAATGGGGGGATTTTCTTTCGGTGCTGTATTTATGGCTACCGATCCGGTATCGGCATCGCAGACGTACCGAGGAAAATGGGTATACGGTTTTATGATTGGTGCTTTGGCCATTCTTATCCGAACCGTCAACCCCGCTTATCCGGAGGGTATGATGCTGGCCATCCTATTTATGAATATTTTTTCACCACTTATTGATCATTATATAATAAAAGCAAATATTAACAGGAGGTTAAGCCGTGCAACACAGTAATGCATATACCTTTAAATTCGCGGCTATGGTTACCATTGCTTGCAGCGTTCTTCTGGCCGGAGCGGCCACCATGCTCAAACCCCGCCAGGAAGAAAATGTCGCATTGGATATCAAGAGAAATATTCTTGCCTCGGTTGATATCAAGGCCGGTGCAGGAGAATCACTCACACGCGATGATATTAATCGTCTGTATAAAGAGAATATACAGGAATATGTTATTAATTCGGAAGGTGACATTTTACAGGACAAGGATCCGAATAATATCGATTTTGATAAGAATCCTGATCTGAAGCCACTTTATGAATTTGTCAAAGATGGTCAGATCATCTCATACATTATCCCCATATCCGGAAAAGGATTATGGTCTACCATTTACGGTTATCTGGCATTGGAAGATGACGTTACCACCATAAAGGGCATAACCTTTTATCAACATGGTGAAACCCCCGGGTTAGGTGGTGAAATAGACAAAGAATGGTTTAAAAGCAATTTTGAAGGCAAACGAATCCGCAATGAAGAGGGGGAGTTGATTTCCATTACTGTCATAAAAGGCAAAGTGGAAAATAAAATACCGCCTGAAGAGCGGTACCACCATGTTGATGGTATCAGCGGAGCCACGCTTACCGCAAGAGGCGTCGATCAATTTCTGGAAAAAGATTTAAACACTTATGAACCGTTTTTTCGTAAAGTAATGCAAGATGAGGGGGATCATAATGGCTAATCAAACCGATACACAGGCTGTTGCCCAAAAACCGCCCAGAGAAAAATTATTTTCCAAAAAAAATATAAGGGTGTTAACAGAACCCTTAAGCGATAACAATCCGATTACGTTTCAGGTATTGGGTATCTGTTCAGCACTTGCCGTAACTGTTCAAATGAATACAGCCCTGGTAATGTCTTTAGCGGTAACCTTCGTAATGACGATGTCCAACGTAACCATCTCGGTACTCAGACGGCATATACCCTCTAAGATTCGTATTATCACGGAGTTGGCTGTTATTGCCTCGCTTGTGATCATTGTGGACGAAGTGTTAAAGGCTTATCTGTATGATATCAGTAAACAATTAAGTGTATTCGTTGGATTGATCATCACGAATTGTATCATTATGGGAAGGGCTGAGGCCTTTGCCCTGCAAAACAAGGTCTGGCCTTCTTTCTTGGACGGACTGGGTAATGCCCTGGGTTATAGTTGGATTTTATTAGTGATTGCATTCGGCCGTGAGGTACTGGGGAGTGGTACATTACTTGGTTTTCAGGTAATACCCGAATTCCTTTACCAGGCCGGTTATGAAAACATGGGTCTGATGGTACTGTCTCCCGGTGCTTTTATTCTCTTGGGCTTGCTCGTTTGGATTCAGCGCACTGCAAATAAGACAGTAGGTGAATAAATTTTTGGTCATAGGGATATGAGTGATCGATTAATATCACACATAATGAGGTGAACAATGTTAGAACATTATTTAAGTCTATTTGTTAAAGCCGTATTTGTTGAAAATATATTACTAGCATTTTTTCTGGGAATGTGTTCTTTTCTGGCCGTTTCTAAACGGGTAGAAACAGCCGTTGGTTTGGGTATGGCGGTAATTTTTGTTTTAACCATAACTGTGCCGGCGAACTGGACCATCAGCAATTTTCTGCTTAAAGACGGAGCAATGGCCTGGCTGGGTTTTCCGGAAGTTGATTTAAGCTTTCTTAACTTCGTGACATTCATTGCCACCATTGCGGCAATGGTACAACTTGTAGAAATGGTTATTGATCGTTTTTCACCCAAACTCTATGCGGCTTTGGGAATATTTTTGCCATTAATAGCTGTAAACTGTGCAATACTCGGTTCATCACTGTTTATGGTTGAACGTGAGTATACGGTTGCCGAATCGGCTGTTTTTGGTTTCGGCTCAGGAGTGGGCTTTTTTCTGGCCATAGTAGCTATGGCTTCAATCCGGACCAAAATCCGTTATTCCAATGTACCCAACGGTTTAAAGGGACTGGGAATCACTATGTTGATAACCGGATTAATGTCAATGGCTTTTATGATTTTTTCAGGTATACAATTATAACGAATTGAGGTGTTGCCGTGGGTACTTTAGGAGTTATCGGATTAAGTGCTGGAATCTTTACAGCCACAATATTTGTTTTAGTTGCGGTCTTGAACTTTGCCGAATCCAAATTGGTTACTAAAGGCAAAGTTAAGGTTATTATAAATGGTGATGAGGAGAACAGTCCAGAAGTTGAGGCAGGTTCGAACTTATTAAGTACATTATCCAATAACGAAATATTTTTGCCTTCCGCTTGCGGCGGTCAAGGTACCTGTGCCATGTGTACATGCACGGTCACCGAAGGTGGCGGGGATGTACTGCCAACGGAAGAATCGCAGCTAACCCGTAAAGACATTAAGGAAAATGTTCGGCTGGCCTGTCAGATCAAAGTAAAAAATGATATGCGTATTGAAATTCCGGAAGAAATTTTCAACATACAAAAATTCGAATGTACGGTTAGATCCAATGATAATGTTGCCACATTCATTAAAGAATTGGTTCTCGAACTACCGGAAGGCCAAACCTTGGATTTTCAGGCCGGTGGATATATCCAAATTTATATCCCGCCCTATAATCTATCGTTTAACGAATTTGATGTGGATAAAGAATACCACGAAGACTGGGATAAATACAACTTATGGGATTTAAAAGCTTCCAATGATGAGGAAATTTTCCGGGCATATTCTATGGCAAACCATCCGGCAGAAGGTAATATTGTTATGCTGAACGTGCGTATTGCCACGCCTCCGCCCGGAACGGATTTTCCGCCGGGAATATCATCTTCTTATATATTCAACTTAAAAGAAGGCGACAAAGTTACCGTAAGCGGTCCTTATGGTGAATTTTTTATCCGGGAAAGCGACAATGAGATGGTTTACATTGGCGGTGGCGCTGGTATGGCTCCTATGCGTAGTCATCTTTTCCACCTGTTCCATACGTTGAGAACAGATCGGAAAGTATCTTTTTGGTATGGAGCCCGATCTAAACGGGAAATGTTTTATGACGATGATTTCAAACAAATTGAGAAAGAATTCCCCAATTTCAGTTATCATGTGGCCCTTTCCGATCCCCTGCCAGAGGATAACTGGGATGGACCAACCGGATTTATCCATCAGGTCGTTCAGGATCATTATCTAAAAAACCATGATGCACCCGAAGATATCGAGTACTATCTGTGCGGCCCGCCCATGATGATCAGCGCAGTCAATAATATGCTCTACAATCTTGGTGTGGAAAAGGATATGATACGCTACGACGAGTTTTAATTTCTGACACATTTTTAGCGGGTATTCAACTTAATGTTATATAATGCAGATCATTTGATCTGCATTTTTTTTATGATTTGTTAGTAAGAGCACTATCTTTATCATCAATTTTACTTTAAATTATATTTTAATTAAAACAATAGTTTGCAGGGGTGAAACCTCACCCTGCAATGCTCGTATCATTCGTTTGTTAAACATTATAAATTAAATAATTTGGAGTCAACATGCGTAGGAAAACAGTTATCAACTTTATTTTGATATTCGGCTTGGCCTTCGTCTTCATCTATTGCGGAAAACCCGGAAATCAGCAAAAAAATTCAAAAACATCCAAAGCGGATACAGCTGTCCGGAATACACCCGGTCAAAATAAGGATTCTAATTCCGAAGCCGTTCCTGTAGAAATAACCAGAGCAGTGAGAGGAGATATTTCCGATTTTATTTTGTTAAGCTCTAACCTGGAAACGGAAAAAATGGCCGATGTTTATGCCAGGATTCAGGGCATTGTAGAAAAAATTTATAAAGAAGAGGGCAGTTATGTAAGAAAAGGGGATACGCTACTGACCTTGGAGGCCAAAGAATATGTCTTAGCCGAAGAAAAAGCCCGCAATGAATACGAAAAGCAAATGAAAAATTACGAGCGCATGCAGCAGATGTTTAATAAAGATTTGTTGAGTAAAGAAGAATTCGAAAATGCCAAATATGCCTTAAATACTGCTCGGGTGGCCTGGGAAGAAGCCCGGCTTAATTTAAATTATACCCAAATTAAAGCACCCATATCCGGTCGTATAGGCGAACGACTGGCCAAAATTGGTCAAAGAATTCAACCCACCGACAAGCTATTTTCAGTGGTTAACAACACCGAAGTCATTGCTGTCGTATATGTACCCGAAAAATATATCAATAGTTTGCAGATCAGACAGGATGCTTATATCACATCTGATCATTTGCAGGGCCAGTCATTCGATGCGTGGATTAAACGCATCAGTCCGGTAGTTGACCCATCCAGTGGTACATTTAAGGTAACTGTAGGCGTACGTAACCGTAACAATCAGTTGAGACCGGGTATGTTCGTTAATGTGCATATTATTATTGATACGCATGAGGATGTTGTGCTGGTACCCAAAACAGCTATTGTTTATGAAAACGAATATATGAATGTTTACGTCGTCCAGGATAGCGTAGCCCATAAAATTCGCCTCAATCCGGGTTTTCAGGATAATAAGAAAGTGGAAGCTCTGGATAAGATTGAAGCGAATGACAAAATAATTGTAGTTGGCCAGGCCGGAATGAAAGATAAAACCCCGGTTAAAATTGTCCGCGAAAGAGAATCCCGTATTACCGTCGCCGAGGATTAGAAGGCTGGAAAAAATCAGTTCAAAGAATTCAGCTGAATACATAATCTCATGAAATGGTGAGTAGTTCATGGCTCGTTAATATTTATTGCATTATGGTATTCCGCTAAGAATATGTAAATACGATATTTAGTTTATACACTTGTAATGAATATCGAATGATAAACCGGAAGCAGGTACTTTTATGGATCATAAAAAAGAACTCCGAACAAATTTCTTTAATTTTACAACGCAGAGGCCGGTAGCCATTTTAATGGTTGTCATCGGTGTCGTCGTATTTGGTTTAATATCATATCAGCAATTACCTTTGAATTTAATGCCGGATATGACTTATCCCAGCTTAACGGTGCGAACCGAATATCCCGGCACCGCCCCGCAGGAAATTGAAACAACCATATCCCGTCCGATTGAGCAAGCCCTGGGCGTAGTTGATAACCTTGTCACCATAAGTTCGGTTTCCAAGGCCGAACAATCAGATGTGATCCTGGAGTTCACATGGGATACGGACATGAATAAAGCCACGGCCGATATTCGAGAAAAACTGGATCAGGTTTTCTTGCCTCAGGAAGTAAACCGACCAATAATATTGCGCTATGATCCCTCGCTTGATCCTATAATGCGGGTCGGTGTTTATGGCGAACAAAATCTGACGTATCTGCGCTATCTGGCCGAAGAAGAAATTAAGCGGGCGTTGGAAACCGTGGACGGAGTTGCAGCCGTTAAGGTCAAAGGCGGTTTGGAAGAAGAAATCCGAGTGGAACTTAATGAGCAACAACTTACCCTGATCGGTATGGACATCCAGACTGTGCGGCAGCGTCTTTCGGAGGAAAATGTCAATTTGGCCGGCGGGAACCTGAAAGAAGGGCAAACCGAATACCTGGTGCGTACCCTCAATGAATTTAAATCTGTGGAGCAAATCAGAGAAGTTGTAGTGGGCCGTTATAATAATGTCAATATTAAAGTTAAAGACATCGGCAAGGTTACCCGTACCCACAAAGAGCGGGAAGTTATAACCCGTATAAGCGGTGAAGAAAGTGTCGAAATTGAAATTTTTAAAGAGGCCGATGCCAACATTGTGGCCGTTGCCGAAGCTGTACGCAATAAATTATACGGCACACCCGCTCAACAGGCTTATGTGAAACAATTGGAAAGTGGACAGCCATCAAAAGAAAAAGAGAAAAAAGCACCGCAGAATCAACGCCAAGCCAGACAGGAAGGGCTGCAAAAAAAGCAAATGACCAATTTTTTAACCTATAGCCTGCCCGAAGGTGTGAATATCAGCACCCTGTCTGATCAGTCCATTTTTATCAAAAATTCGATTGATGAAGTAAAAAGTACTGCCGTGATGGGTGGTATATTAGCCATTATTGTTCTTTTCATCTTTTTACGGCTTTTGGGGCCCACGGTGATAATCGGTTTAGCCATTCCGATATCGGTGGTGGCCACATTCGCTCCCATGAAAATCTTCGATGTATCTCTGAACATTATGTCTCTGGGTGGCTTGGCTCTGGGTATTGGTATGCTCGTGGACAACTCAATCGTTGTTTTGGAAAGTATTGCCCGTTGCCGGGAAGAAGGTGATGATTTCATCCGCGCCACATTGCGAGGCGTCAGCGAGGTGGGAGGAGCTGTTATCGCTTCTACTTTAACGACAATTGCTGTGTTCTTCCCAATTGTTTTTGTGGAAGGTGTGGCCGGACAGGTTTTTGGTGATTTGGCTCTCACTGTTGTTTTTGCATTATTAGCTTCTCTGGCCGTTGCCCTATTTCTGATCCCTATGCTATCCTCGAGGCGCACTGAACAGTTTGTAAAAGGGGCTCAACTGGATAAATTGCCTAAAAAATTTATCCTGAGCGATAATATATCTGAGCAGATCGGTCAATTATTTAGTGTCCAAAACCAGGAATCAATACTGACTAAATTAAAGACCTTTTTAACTTTGTTAATCAAAGCAATTTTGTTTTGGGTTTTCAAGAGTACCAAAACTTTTGCGGCCTTATTCATAACAGTTATTAAACAATTTGCCTTGTTTGTACTTCTAGTTATGCAAATTCCTGTAGGTATTATTAATGTATTCAAAAAAGAAAAATGGGGTTACGGTTCCTGGTTGAAAAAATGGTCAGTCTCTTCACATGGTTTGGATTTTATCGTTGCAATCTGGCAAGATTATTTAAAATTAAATAACGTAAACCGGCTGTATACGGACTTCGGTCAGATTGTAGCACGATTTAAACGGTACACCATAGTGAAAAAAATAGGTTATATCCCTGTTTCGATTATTCATATCGTCTTTTACTTTATTAGTTATGTTTTAAATGTATTTTTAGAATTAACATTCCGATTCCTGCATGCCGTCTTACTCCTGATCGTACTGTTTATGTACATGCTTTATCTGATAGCGCGTTTGATCCTTACACTACCGGCCGGGTTCGTTGTTTTCCTTTTTGATAAAACCTATGCAATAGTGGACCGCAGCTACCCAACGCTTCTGCGTAAATCTCTGGATAATCGTTACAGTCTCAGCGGATTTGTTCTGGTATTATTTCTTCTCACCATCTTCGTTGTAGGACCGCAACTGGGCAGAGAACTTATTCCAGAGGTGCATCAGGGTGAATTCAATGTGGAACTAACATTGCCCATTGGCACACCGGTCGAAGAGAATGATGAGCGGATCCAGCCTATTCAGGAGGACATCAGCCAGCTTGATGGAGTGAATCAGGTAGCTTCCGTGGCTGGTACGGATAAAACAGCGACAACCGACTCAGACGAGGGTGAACACACGGCAAAAATTACCGTTACACTGCGTCCATCACGTAATCCTGCTGCTCTTGAAGAAGATGTCATCGCAAAGATACGCGATGTAATGAAAGAATACCCGGGCATAGAGTCCAACATTTCCAGACCCACCATATTCAGTTTTAAAACTCCGGTGGAAGTTTACCTGAAAGGTTATAATTTAGATGATTTGCAACGTTACAGCCGTTTACTGGAAGAACGTATGCAGACTATTCCTGGTCTGGTCGATGCAAAATCCAATATTCAGCGCGGTAACCCGGAAGTACAGATCTATTATGATCGTGAATTAATTGCCCGCCACGGTATGAATGTTCGCAATGTGGCATCCATCGTACGTAACAAAGTCCGGGGTGACGTAGCTACTGAATTCAAAGAGGAAGACCGGCGGATTGATGTGCTGGTGCGTTTAAGGGAAGAAGACAAAGAATCGATTAACGATTTACGTAGATTGGTTGTAAATCCGGACGCAAATGTACCCATTGCCCTGCAGACGGTAGCTGATATACGGGTTAACGAGGGACCATCGGAAATTCGACGAGTGGGACAGCAGCGCACAGCATTAATCACTGCCAATCTGGCGCCTGGTGCTAACTTGAGCGAAATTAACTCCCAAATCTACGATGAAATTCAGGATATCAACCTACCATCTGATTTTGCCTATGAACTGGCCGGTCAAAATAAAGAGATGCAGACTTCTTTAAACAGCCTGAGCCTGGCTCTGGCACTGGCCATCTTTTTGGTTTATATTGTGATGGCTTCACAATTCGAGTCATTGCTGCATCCCTTTGTTATTATTTTTACCATTCCAATGGCCCTCATAGGTGTTATCCTGTTCCTCTATGTTTTTGATATTCCCCTGAGCATCGTTGTATTTCTGGGAATGATAATGTTAGCCGGTATTGTTGTTAATAATGCGATTGTCCTGGTTGATTATATTAATCATCTGCGACGCGGAGGTATGGAGAAACTGGATGCCATTATGCAGGCTGGTCAGGCCCGGCTGCGACCGATTTTGATGACAACCGCCACAACCGTTCTCGGCTTGCTGCCCATGGCCATAGGTATGGGAGATGGCGCTGAAATTCGCACACCAATGGCGATTACGGTAATTATCGGGTTAATAAGTTCCACCATATTAACTCTGGTTATAATTCCGACTGTTTACAGTATATTCAGTAAACAATAATAGAAAGATAGAGGGATCATCATGAATGATCAGGATCAGAATAAGAAACTGACTAATATTAGTCCTTTACCGCGTTTAGCCCTAAACCGGCCAATAACTTCTCTAATGGCGCTACTGGCTTTGCTGGTGGTGGGTTTTATCGCTTATACACAGATGTCTGTAGATCTTTTTCCGTCCGGATTCGAACCCCCTTTCCTTGGCGTTTGGGTCCCTTACCCCAACGCTAATCCGGAAGAAGTAGAAGAATTTATTGCCCGGCCGGTAGAAGAGGTTGTACGCACCATCAATGGCGTGCGTACGATTTCCACCCATAGCTTTACCGATGGTTGCTGGGCGTTCATCCGGTTTAATCAGGATACGGATATGGATCTTGCCTACAGCCAGCTTCGAGATCGAATGGATCGGGTTAAACCCGAGCTTCCGGATGATATTGAGCGCGTCTATCTGCGAAAATGGAGTAATGACGACGAGCCTATCATGTGGGTTGCCATGATCCCCAATGAACCGCTGAGTGACCCCTATTTTTTTACGGAGCAGGCTGTAAAAAAACCTCTGGAACGTATTGATGGCGTAGCCAATGTGGAAATTTGGGGGGCTGATGAAAAATCCGTGCGTATCCTGATCAATCAGGATGCGATTAAAAGTTATAAAATCAATCTGTATACGGTTATTGAAT
>WJIP01000192.1 GCA_014730185.1 Caldithrix sp.
ATCTTGATGCCTACATCTGTGCATTACCCGCGGGTGAGGATCCGGATAGTTTTGTTTCGCAAAACGGCATTAAGCGTTTCAGGGAATTGTTAAATCAGCAAACTCTGGCTATGGATTTTCGGATCGAAAAATTTTTCAAAGACAATCCTTCAGCATCAATGACAGAAAAAGACAGCTTTATCGAAGAAGCTCTGGATCAGCTTGTTGACTACAAAAACCAAATTAAGGTTGGCTTGTATGTACACCATCTAGCGGAGCGAATGCAAATTCATGAACAATTATTAATTGATCAATTAAACCGATTGCGTAAGCAAAGGCGAAGATGGAACAAATCTCAAAGTTCTGTAACCCAACCGGTTAAATCGAAAAATAAGAAATCTGATAAAACCGGACCGTTGATTCATACCGGTCAATATAAAGCTGAACTTGGCGTCATTGCATTATTATTGGATAATGAAAAGTCTATCGTCAATTATCTTTTGGAAAACACTCATCAGAATTTATTCGAAAATCAACTTTTACGCGAAATTTATGATTTTATCGTTCATGAACAGGAAGATAAAGGATCAGCGGATGTGGGTGATATTCTCGATGCCTTTAACGACAAGCATGACATACAGGCATTGCTATCCAAAGCCGTTATAGATGATTCCTTTGATCACCAAAAATATGCCCGAGATTGTATTTTTCAATTAAAAAAATGGAGATTGGAAACCCGGGCCAAAGAAATCAGTGAACTATTGAAAGAAGAAGTCGCATCTGCGGATTCAATTTTGCATTACAACCAACAGCTTCAGGAAATTCGAAAGTCCATTAATTTGTTAGTGCGTGAACACCAATATTCCAAGAAACTCTAATGTGATAAGAGTCACGACTCACAAATCCTCCATGAAATATAATTTTACTTAATATAACAACGGATATGGAGGAATGTTTTTGCCGACCGATATTTTATTAATTGATGATAGTACCGATCACCTGATCCTATCCAAGCAATTATTGCAAAACAATGGATTCAGGGTCAGGTCTGTGCACAATCCCGAAAACGCGTTACAGCTTGCCAGTACCTATCAACCCAAACTAATTATTTTAGACATTATGATGCCTAAAATTGATGGATTTGCCATCCTGAAAAAAATAAAAGAAAATACTAAAACCCAAAAAATTCCAGTCATTGTCCTCACCGGTAAAACATTTCCCCCGGATCGTAAGAAAGCCTTTGCATTGGGTGCCAACGCCTTTCTTAGCAAACCAATTACCACTGGAAGTTTAATCGAAGCCATCCAGCAGCAAATGAGGAATTAATGGCACTTGTAAAATTCTGGGGTGTTCGTGGCTCAATATCCACACCGGGACCTTCAACGGTTCGTTATGGAGGCAATACTTCTTGTGTATCCATTGAAGTGCAAAATAATCTATTTATTCTGGATGCCGGAACGGGCATTCGATTATTGGGCAATGAACTTATGAGAAAAAAACAACCGGTGAATGCAAATATATTTATCAGTCATATGCATTGGGATCATATTCAGGGAATCCCCTTTTTTAAGCCTGCCTTCGTAAAAGGTAATTCGTTTAACATTTACGGCCCAAAAGATACTGAAAAAGGATTATCCAAAATTTTAGCTGATCAAATGAATCCGACTTACTTCCCTGTCGAATTATCCGATATGGGCTCCAAACTTACATTTAAAACGCTTGTTGAAGGACAGTATACCATTGCCGGAATATCCTTGGAATGTTTATATGTGAATCATCCCGGAAATGCTTTAGGATATAAGTTCATCATTGATGGGAAAGCCATCGTATATATCAGCGATAATGAACCTTTCCCTTCAGCACTTAATCACCCCATATCATCATCCGAAGCTGTCATCGGTGAGGATGGCAGTGAAAAACTGGTTGATTTTATTGAAAATGCGGACATCCTGATTCATGATGCCCAATATACCTGGAAAGAATATCAAAACAAGGTTACCTGGGGGCATTCCCCAATAGATTACACCGTGGATATTGGAGCGCGGGCGGATGTGCACCGATTGGTATTATTTCATCACGATCCCATGCATGATGATTCCACAATTGATAAATTATTATCCTACGCCAGAGAGAAATCCATGGAATTGAATCCATCGATGAAAATATACGCCGCTTCTGAGGGTTTGGAATTATATATCTAATGACAATGGCCGTGATATATTTTTCCTTAGTCTTTCTTAAACATCATCATTATTACAGCAACTGATTTTCTTACAGCATGGCATTAAATAATATGATGGCAATAACCGATGTGCCTTCTATTTTATATTACCGCTTGCCCATATATGTTAAAACCAGTAATGATCCGATATTTTTTATTTCTACAATGTTTTATCCCCTTTAAGAAAATCTTCAATCAGAGCTACATCTTTCTCGGAACCGATATACAGGGGTACACGTTGGTGAAGGTTTTCTGGTTTTATATCGACAATCCGTTGTTTACCGTTACTGGCCTTACCACCGGCCTGTTCTATAATAAATGCCATGGGATTGGCTTCATAGGTTAATCGTAATTTTCCGTCCGGAGCTAAGCTGCTTGGCGGATATAAAAAAACTCCGCCATATAACAGATTGCGATGCACATCACTGACCATTGAGCCAATATATCTGGATTTTAAGGGGCGACCGCTTTTTTCATCAATTTGCTTGACATACTGGATATAATTTTGCATGCCTTCATCCCAGTAATCAAAATTGCTTTCATTCACTGAATAGATCTTCCCTTTTTTAGGGGTGGTAATGTTGGGATGAGAGAGTAAAAATTCTCCATAACTATGATCCAGGGTAAAGCCGTGCACACCGTTACCCGTAGTATAAACCAGCATCGTACTGGATCCATAGACAACATAACCCGCGCAGACCAGATTATTACCGGGCTGCAAACAATCCTCCAATGTTCCCGGTCTGCCATCTGGGGTGGATCGGTGATAGATTGCGAAAATGGTACCCACGCTAACATTAGCGTCAATATTAGAGGAACCATCAAGTGGATCAAACAGACAGACATACTTACCCAGAGGATATTTATCCGGAATAGGGATAATATCTTCGGATTCCTCGGATGCCATTACGGCCAGATGGCCGCCGTGATCAAGTGCATTAACCATGGTTTCGTTGGCGAAAACATCCAGCTTTTTGACAATTTCGCCCTGCACGTTAATATTTTCAGTTTCGCCTAAAATGCCTACAAGCCCGGCTTTATTGGTATGGTATGAGATCAGTTTCGCAGCAAAGGCAATATCATTCATCAGATCCGTAAATTCTCCGGTAGCATAAGGATGTTTCCGTTGTTCTTCAATGATGTGGCGAGTCAGCGTAATAATTCTGGCGCTCATATTTCCTCCAAATAGAGTTTTTATTTCGCTAATAATACGGGTTTCGTGGCATTGCGCATGACATCAACCGTTGTGCTACCTATGATGGCCTCTCTTAAGCGGGAATGTCCATAACTGCCTATTATAGTCATCGGTGGTTCGGGCGCATCTTTGCATGCATTGATTAATACATCAGCCGCATCACCGGTTTCATGCCTTAAGTTATATTCTATGCCATAAGGATCAAGATAATCACTGGCTTCGTTTAGTAGCATTTTTCGTTCTTCACCGGAATCACAAACGGTTATGACTTCAAGTTTCATTTGTAGGATGTTGGCCAGTTCCGAAGCCATTTGCAGGGCCCTGTTCGAGGAAGGACTCCCATCGTAGCCACAATGCAACCTGGATATTTCTACAAATTCTTTGTCCACTAATAATACGGGTTTGGATATTTGACGAGTAACCGCTTCAATTGTGGAACCCAGAAGTTTTTGACTCCACCGTTCATACTCGCCATGGATACCCATAATCACCAGGTCGGTTTTCATCGCATGTTGACAAATTTCATCAACAGGTATACCGGAAACTTTAAGTAATTCGTATTTTACTTCGGAGTTTTTCAGTACACTTGCAGCTTTATCGATGGTTTTCTGTGCTTTTTCATCCTGAATTTTTTGGGATTCTTCTTGAAATTCGGATGTGGGCATCACAGGTACAAAACTGTCCGCACCGGTAGCCATGCTCCAATCGAATAGTCGAATATCAATTACCGATATAATTCTGAGGAACGCATCCAGCTTTTTTGCAAAAAATTTTCCATAATCCAATACGGATTCCGAATATTTGGAACCATCGATTGGTAATAATATGGATTTAATCATCCCATGCCTCCTGTTGTTTCGTTTATTCATCTCCCCAATCTTCAATTTTAGAAGCTCTAGTCATCAGGTCGTTCAATGCTTCCAGGGGAGCTTTTTCTTTAAATAACGTAAGGTAGATCTGCTCGGTTATGGGCATTTCCACATACATTTTTTTAGACAACTCGAAGGCGGATAGCGTTGTTTTGACTCCTTCCGCTACCATCACCATCTCATCCAGAATTTCTTGTAATTTACGACCTTTCCCAATTTGCTCACCAACATACCTGTTCCGCGAGTGTTTACTCATACAGGTCACAATCAAGTCCCCCATCCCACTAAGACCAGCAAATGTTGCACTATCAGCCTCCATTGCAACCCCCAATCTACTCATTTCCACGAGGCCTCTTGTCATTAGAGCCGCTTTGGAATTATCACCCAAACCCGCACCATCACAAATCCCTGCAGCCAAAGCAATAATGTTTTTCAGAGCGCCTCCTAATTCAACACCCCGGATATCTTGACTGCCATATACTCTAAAATAATGATTCATAAATACATTTTGAACGGTTTTTGCGGTTGAAAGCGAGACCGAGGCCGCCACCACCGCCGTGGGTATTTCCCGGGCAACTTCTTCTGCATGACTGGGACCGGATAAGGCAACTATTTGTTCGGGTGATATTTTGCCAACTTCCTGAATAATTTGGGAAGCTCTTTTATATGTATTGTTTTCAATACCTTTGGCCACAGTCACAAAGAGTTTTTCATTTACAGACGTATTGTCCGTAATTTGCGGTATAACATTTCTAATAATCTGTGACGGAACCGCTATCAGGATGAGCTCTGTACCGTTCAGAGCTTCTTTTAAATTCATGGTAAACCGAATTGAAGGAGATAATTTAATCTGGGGCAGATAGCGGGTATTCTCCTTGTTTTCCGTAACCGTTTGTATTACTTCATCTTCGATCGTATAGCAAACCACTTCATGTTTGTTATCATTGAGGACTTTAGCCAGGGCCGTTCCCCAGCTACCAGCTCCTATTATGGCAATACGCATGTTTTATTATTCTCCTTCCACCGACTTTCCAAATGATAGTTTATTTTCGCTTCCCGATATCAGCCGCTGTATGTTAGACTTATGGGCGATCCAGATCAAAAGGACGACCGCCACACTCAAATAAAATAAAACATTGGGCACATCTATATGAAAAACAAACTTTTGTAGTGCCATCACTGCAATGAATATCACCGCCGCTAAAAGGGAGCCCAGCGAAACATACCGGGTTAGCGCTACAACGATCACAAACGACACCAAAGCGATGGCTATGGGCAAGGTAGCTAATGCTAAAAAAACACCCGCCGATGTCCCCACTCCTTTACCTCCTTTAAATCCGGCAAAAAGAGTCCACATATGCCCGGCTATTGCACCAACTGCAGCAAGAATTTGCACATATATTATCCAATCACTTTGAGGGGCAAAACGAGGAGCAATCCAGAATACAGGAACAAAACCCTTGAACATATCTATGAGCAGAACACTTACTCCGGCTCTCCATCCCAGAACGCGAAACACATTAGTAGCACCGGCATTCCCGCTACCATAATTTCTTATATCCATTTTTCTTAACATTTTACCCGTAAGTATGGCAGTAGGAAATGAACCAATAAGATAGCTTAGAATCAAAATAAGGATAAAAGGCCACATAGCATCTCCGCTTTATTAAAAACCGTCCCCTTTTAATGTACAGAATATCTTTTTAACTCACCTCAAGATAACCATAAAAATATGCAAGAGCATAATTATATTAAGAAACATCATAAAAACATCTATATAAAATAACACCCGTTCATCATGAAACCGGTATCAGTTGTTCTCTATACAACTTTCTCAAATTATTAAAGAATGCAATTACTGATGATTGTTTGTAATCCGGATAAGTCCATTTTTGGAATTGAAAGGTTTGATCCTTAAAAAATAGGTGTAAATCTCCGAAAATACCATCACTTAAATATAGTCTATGACTGTAATTTTTTGTGGTGGCAAGTACCACTTTATTTTCTGTTAAATATCCGGGATCGATATTTATAAGGCGCAATTTATCGCTTTCATTGGATTTTTCTATAGTATTGGTTTGAACTTTGATTTGGGGCAAAGTTTCCGCTGGAATGAGATGTGCAAATGAAACAAAAAACTTTAAAAGTTTGTCACCCATCATTGATTGATAATAATCGGTAAATGTATCAAATTGGAAAGGTTCGGTGCGTTGGTCAATTGTATCAATCTGATCGTTTAATATTTCCAGTATTTTGGTTTTATCAAAGTGTTGATGATAAGTAATGGCAGCAAATAATTTGACCGGTGGATGTTTTCTTATTTCACCCATTTAAAATTTATAACTAAATCCTTAGAATAAATTTAATTTGTATATTCGTAAATCGCGTCTATTTCAGCCCCATAGACTTTTTCCACCACATGCCGTTTTATTTTTAGCGAAGGTGTTAATTGTTCGTTTTCGATAGAAA
>WJIP01000193.1 GCA_014730185.1 Caldithrix sp.
CAACCGGGCAAGGCGACCATCAAGATTTATGACATTACCGGCAAAGCATTCGAAACGCTTTTAAACGGTCATCAAACAGCAGGCCGCCATCACATCACCTTCCACGGCAGCCATCTGTCCAGCGGTGTTTATTTATACAGATTAACAACCGAGCAAGGTCATTCAAAAATGAGGAAGATGATTCTGATTAAATAGGTAGTAGGGCTTAAATGGTCTTTGGCAATCGTACTGAAATGCGTATCAATATTCCGGGTTTCTACAATGTTTATTCTGAATATTTAGCTTCAAAAAATCTCGATATTCCTTTTGAGATAGAACTAAAATTGTGTAAATTAAAATATAAGTAATCAGACAATATTTTTCCGTTTTTCATGGATACCCCTCAACCCGCATTATAAAAGGTGGTGTATTATGCGTAACACTATTTTTATCATTTTGTGTTTAGTGCTTTGCAACAGCGCCCTTTTGGCTAACGGCGTGGCCATCGTTAACAGCAACGATGGAATCTATTTTAAAATGAACGCAAGTGATCTAAATGTTACTGTTGAAAATCAGGTGGCCGTGGTAACAACCACCCAGGAATTTGAAAACATTTTTCAACAGGATACGACTGTCAAATACGGTTTCCCCATGCCCGAAAATGCCAGTGCCACCCAACTGCAATTTAAAATTGATAATCAATGGTACGAGGCTAATTTTGCCGCCACGCCTCAGGATACCTCCCTGCCCGGGCCGGGCGGTGAAGTGGACGCCGCTCTGGAGGCCTATCTTGGTGAAACCCCGTTGTATTTTAACATCAGTCAGTCCATCGGGGCCGGCGCCAAACTGACTGTGCGCTTAACCTATGTGCAACTGCTGCCCTATGCCTTCGGCGATGTCAACTTCTATTATCCCGGCGATTACAATTTATTGCAAAACGATCTTATTGATCGGCAAACCCTCAATTTTGAATTAATTTCCGAACGTACCATTGACGACATCCAATTGCATAACTTAGATGCCAATTCCATTACCAATGACGGCCATAACGCGGCCATTGTGTATACCCTGTACGAATCGACCGCTTCATCAAACTATGAAATCACCTATACGCTCAGCGCCGAGGAATTGGGTTTATTCGGTATGAGCACTGTCCTTCCCGATTCGGAAGTGCCCGATATTTATGGCCAGGGGTATTTCACCTTTATAGCGGAACCCGATCCCAGCGAAGGTACGGAAACCATCAATAAATTCTTTACGCTGATCATAGACCGATCCGGCAGTATGAGTGGAAATAAAATGGACCAGGCTAAAGAGGCGGCCCGTTTTATCATTGACAATTTAAATGAGGGCGACTTTTTCAACCTTGTCGATTTTGCCACAAATGTTGAATCATTCGGTATTGAACATACTGAGTTTAACACCAATACCCGCGATGTTGCCTTAAACTATATCGATAATCTTTATGCCGGTGGCGGTACGAATATTAATGATGCTTTTGAGACGGCTATTGATCAGTTTTCGGTAGCTAATGATTCCACAGCTAATATTATTATCTTTTTTACAGACGGACAGGCCACTGTGGGTATTACCGATACGGATGAAATTATTCAGTCGGTTCAGCAAAAAATCAACGAGACCGAAACCGATATCATGATTTTTAATTTCGGCATCGGTTCAAACGTTAACCAGCAGCTGCTCACCCGACTGGCTTCCGAAAATCAGGGTTTTGCCGAATTTTTAGGGGATGATGAACTGGAAGAACGTATCACCCAATTTTATTTAACCATCCGCAATCCGGTTTTACTGGATACGGAATTGTCCTTCGATCCCGCGTCTATTGTCTCGGAGACCTATCCTGTGACGCTGCCCAATTTGTACAAAGGGCGGCAGATGATCGTTTCCGGTCGTTATAATGAGGGTATTCCTGTTACGGTTAATTTATCCGGTAATGCTTTTGGGAATGCTATCCAATATGAATATACCCTAAATTTATCCGATTCCACAGTGAGCAAAAACCAGTTTTTAACCAAGCTATGGGCCAAACAAAAAATCGAAAAATTACTGGTGGATTATTACAGTCTCGATCCCAATTCTCTGGAAGCGGACGGTGTAAAAAGTGATATTATTGAAATCAGTCTGGATTACGGTGTACTCAGTCCGTTTACCAAATTCAGCGGTGGCGATCCTGTGGGCATGGAAGAGCGGGAACTCATCGCATCCGATGGTCATTCACCGCAAACATTTCAATTATTAGGCAATTATCCCAATCCATTCAACAATTCAACGCAGATTAAAATTAAAGTTAATACGGCTTATAATGGGCCTGTAACCATCAAAATTTATAATGCCGCCGGACAGCTGGTACGCATTTTGGCCATCCATGTGAGCGGACCGGGTATTTATCAAGTGCATTGGAATGGCAAAACCCTTAGCGGTCGTCGGGCAACATCGGGAAACTATTTTTACATTGTTGATTTTGGCGATGGATTGATCGGCGGCAAAATGACATTAATGAAATAAACGATTGTACCGATCCATCCGCATGTTCAAAGCTATGGTCCGTTGCGGCCAGCGTGGGTCCATACACACTTATTCCGCCATTCGATGAGCAGTTAAGTTAAGAAATTCTCTGGATTTCAAACATAACGTTTGAGTATTTGGAATAATGCCTCTCTTTCAACCGGTTTATTCAGGAAAGCATCAATTCCAATTGCCATACCATTTTTCCATTCTTCTTCGCCAAAACGGGCTGATAGAGCGATAATCGGCGTATAACGGGCTTTGTCTTTATCATTTATCCGAATACGTTCGATTGCTTTAAAACCGTCCCCTTCTGGCATTTGAATATCCATAAGGATGATATCAAAATCATTTTGCAAAGCGGTATCGATTGCTTCCCAGCCCTTATTAGCATGGGTCACCGTATATTTATTTTCTCCCAACATGCGTGAAATCAGTTTTTGATTTATGGGATTATCCTCAACCAGCAGTATTTGAATAGGTTTATTGGCTTTTTCTTCTTCAATTTGATCCTGATCATTCTTATCCGTTACCGTCGTTTGTGCAGCTTTTTGTGAAATCTTTTTGACGGAAAGCTGGCTAAACGGCAAAACAAATGTAAAGATGCTTCCCTGACCTTCCTTACTATCCACTTTTATTGATCCACCCATCAATTTAATTAATTCCGCAGTAATGGATAAACCCAGTCCGGTACCTCCAAATTTTCGGGTTGAAGACGCATCCACTTGTGCAAAGGGCTCAAATATCATTTGTTGTTTATCTTCAGGTATTCCAATACCATTATCTTTAACCGAAAATTCTAGGAAAACTTTTTTGACCGATCTATCGGCAATCCGAACATTGACACTAATATGACCTTTCTCTGTAAATTTTACGGCGTTGCCGATCAAATTCAGCAGTACTTGCCTTAACCGGGTTGGGTCGCCCATTACCAGTGCTGGTATATTTTTTTCGATATGATATTCAATAGTGTTATGTTTAAGTTTGGCGTTGGCTTTCCAGGCCTTGGCTGTTTCACTGACAACATCGACAACATTCATTTTCATAAAATCAATTTGTAGATTTCTGTTTTCAATTCTTGAAAAATCCAAAAGGGCATTCAGCAATCGCAATAATTCATTGGCGGACAGTTTTACTGAGTTTAAAAACTCCCTTTGTTCGTCATTTAACTGAGTATTTAAAACCACATCCGTTAAGCCGATGATAGCGTTCATGGGCGTACGGATTTCATGACTCATATTAGCCAGAAATTGAGTTTTAGCCTTACTTGCCGCTTCAGCCGAAGCCCTGGCTTTCTGCGATTCTCTCTCCGCCTTTTTTATTTCAGTTATATTATATCCCACGCCCAAGCCACCGTTAACTTGACCTTTTTTATTGTAAGTAGGCGTTCCCCAGAATTGAAAGTAAAGATTTTGAATTTTTTGAATCACTGAGGCGCTTTTACCTTCGAGAACGCGGTCGATTCCATTCCGCAAATGGATTAAAGATTCTAAAAAATCATCAACCTTTGTTCCGATAAATTTATCCGGTTCGCTCCCAACCGCTTTTAAACCTTTTCCGGTAATGAAGGTAATCCGTTTGTGTACATCAAAGGCGAACAAAATGATGGGAACATTATCGGCCACGGTTCTTATTTTTTCCTCGGAATTGAATAGTTCTTCTTCAATTTTGATTTTTTCGCGACTGGTGTGTTGGACAATTATGAGGAGTATAACGACCATTATAATGATTGAAATATAAATTACATAAGACCACCAACTTTTGTACCATGCATTTTTGACGGTGAACGGAAGTATGTAATTACCGCTCCATAGATTTCCGGGTTTTTGTGCTCTTACCTGCAGTTCATGTCGCCCTTCTTGGAGTGATTTCAACAAATATGATTTTTTTTTCGTTGGCCTGGACCAGTCATTTTGAGAGCTGAGCAGACGAAATTGATATAAAATATCAGACGACGGGTATGCAAGCGGAGCCACCGTAAAGTTTAGAAACGAGCCGCTGCGGAGGATCATTTGTTGGTCTCTTTGTCTAGTGCTCGCCGGCTTTCCCGTTTCCACATTGATAATTTTGGGACGATTGGTAAATTTCCATTTAATCGTCTCCGGGTCCATACTATAAATTCCATCATACGTTCCCGCCCAAATACGGTCCTGATGATCGAATTGGATGGAACGAAACGCAAAGGTTAAATTATTAAAACCATTCTGTTTTGTGTATCTGAGCAGTTCGTCATCCTTGTAACAGTATAATCCATTATCCGTACCAAACCACTTGTTGCCCGACGCATCAACGGCTATGGATTTGACATTCTCAATTTTACCTTTTGAATATTTCTTTAAATTTTTGAAATCGTACCGGTATACGCCATCATCCGTGGCTAACCAGATTTTTCCTTTATTGTCAATTGCCAAATCAAAAGCTTCGACAGGTTCATTACTTGTAAGGGGTTGATTAGTAAGCACATTGCGGAAGTGATCTGTCTGATAATCGAACACATAAATCGCGTTGGATACATTCTTGCCTGCTGCCACCAACCGCCCGTCTTCCAATTCCCGGAGTGCGTTAATTTGATGGTTCAAACCATCTTCCGCACCATAAAACCGTTTTTGTCCCTCTTCTGATAGTCGAATGAGACGCGATGTTCCGTCCCGGCAAATCCACAAATTCTCTCTGGAATCCAGAAATAAATTGAATACAGTAAATTGATTCTCAAACTCAATTTGTTTAATCATTCCCTTACGATAGACCGAGATCATACCGTCAATATGGCCGGTATAGACCGTTTGGTTGTTTCCGGCAATTGCCGATACCATTTCAGCTTCGTTTTCGAATAATAGGGAGGCACGAAATACTGTTTGATTTTCATTGATCTCAAAAATCTGTCTGCCATCCGTTGCATAGATTTCATCCTGCATGCTTTTGCTTAAAATTTGCACCGAAAAATTAGTAAATTGTAACACATGTTTAAACAATCCGGAATACAACAAAGCCGCACCTTCATCCGAGCTGATCCAAATCTGTGATTTATTGATGAGATTGATTCGATTAATCACCTTAAAAGGAATTTGATCTATTTTCTGCAAGCGGCCGTTTCGATAGTTAAAGAGTCCCTGTCCCGCTGTACCAATTAAAAAATCTTCAAATACCCCCAATTGTATGGCCTGAATATTATTTAAATCGAGTTGTTTCTTAACTTCGAGATTTTCCAACCCCCCATCCATATTTATTCTATACAAACCATTGGAGCAGCCGAGCCACAGCATGTTGCTTTCACGGTCATACAGCAGATCATTGATATTTTGTACTTTTTCCAATCCATCAATAGGAACGGGTTCGAATCGATCATCCCGGGGTTTGTACCTTAAAAAGACCGGCTGTTGCGCCATGACAAACAAACGGTTATGCACATCTTCAAAAAATTTAAACGAATGCAGGTATGTATTTGTCGCATAACGGTCCGGAAACGTATATCGTTTTAAAGAATCCTTATTAATAACCTGGATAATATCCGATGGCTGGCTTATCCAAAAACGCTTTTTTTGATCAATATAAATTGTTTTTGGATAAAAGAGCATGGATTCTGCAGTTCGTCTGGCACCAGCTAAAAATTGAGTAACCGAGTCGTTGCTTGCTCGCTTAAGATCGATATAGGAAATTCCTAAATCGGTTATAATATATAATCGATTACCCTCGCTTCTGTACAAATCTTTTACATACGAACTTTGTAAGTCCTCGTCCAATAATTTAAAATCCTTACCGTCATAGCGAATAACGCCAACGTCAGAGGCTATCCACACGAATCCCCGTTCATCCTGGATGATATCCTTGGTCATGTTATTGGGCAGACCGGTTTCATAATTATAAATCACTTCCCGGTACATCTGGGCCTTTAGTGGAACCCATGATACAATAAATAAGATAAGCGCGAGTGTTTTGAGCATGGATATATAATTGGACAATTCGTAACCATTTAATTTTACTTTATTATCGACCAAATATAATCAAATATAAGAGAATTTTTACCCTGCAATTAATAATCTGATTACCGTTTTAACACAGCCATCAAAAGATATTCGTTTGATGATTTTAATCAAAAAACACCAGTCTGTCATTGCAAATAGCGAAAGAGGGTAACATGACAGAATCTTATCGGACTCATTCAACGGTATTCGGAGGTATATATTTTTGATTTGAAGTCGGTGCTATACAGCCGGTAAATCGATGGTTCTGAAACAGATATATATTAATTATTCAACCAAAGATTTATCGAAGGCGTCTTTTCAAAACGGGATGTTGCACAACAGATCCCGAATCGGCTTTATTTGGTTCAGAACGAGTGTCAAGACATCCAATGGATATTTGCTATTATTTATATCCGAAGAGTTCGGAGTAAATAATTAAAACGATTAACAGTAATCCCAGGGATAGAAAGATGAAACCCGCCATACCGACGATACGGTCCCATGTTTGATTCTCGCCTTCTTTTACCAGTTTTTTTCTGATCTCTCTGGATTCCATCAAACGTCGATATTCATGAGGGCGGTCTTTTTTGTACTCTTCCAGTGGCACCAAACCGGTAAATATGACCTTATCCATGGGAAAAACTTCCGGACGCAAATGCGTGTTGAAAAAGTGGATGGTAAATATGAATCCGACGGCCAGTAATGCTTCGTCACTGTGTATGATGGTGGCCACATTAATCAGCCACCCCGGTAAAAATAGGGTAAAAAATTCCGGAAACCACAACATCAATCCGGATATACCAATGATGGCCACACCCCAGAAAACAGCAAAATAATCAAATTTTTCCCAATAGGTCCATCGGCCGTAATCCGGCCGTTCACCGAATCCGAGGAACCATTTGATGGTGGCACCAAAATCCTTAATATCCTTTAGATTGAACATCATACTATTCGGTCCAAAAAAGAAATCTTTAAAACCGGTTTTTTCATCCCGTTTTTTGCGGATCAGTAAAATTAAATGGCCGATAAAGTAGCCGAACGTAATCAAAGCTGCAAGACGATGGATGACACCTGCGACCCGCACGCCGCCTATTAAATCGGAAAAGAAACCGGCCCAGGCCATGGATGAAAATTTAAGCATCATACCGGTAAAGGCTAACGCCAGAAAACTGATGATAACAAAAAGATGCGTAATCCGTTGTGATAATTCAAAACGCCGTACATAATAATTCTGGGTCTGTGTAGCTTTTTCCGCTTTTCGTTTTCTTAACTCCCTTATGGATTTCGGTAACCATAAAAGCGTATGAATACCAAAGAAGACAAACACACTTACCAGAAGAATCGTCATGAACCAATAGACATAGAAAAGTATGGGGTATTTATCCTTGTCATGATGGGTGGCATGAGTTAAATAGCCGGTAAATCGCACATTGGCGTCCTCATGACAATTTTGACAAGTGGATACAATATTTGTGAAGTGTATGCTCGAATTCGGATGGGAACTCGGTAAAATAAGATGAGCATTATGACAATCCGAACACTTTGCAGACTTTAAATAGCCCAGTTGATAAGCCTTGCCATGCATGGTTTGCGTATAGGATTCGGATAAATCCTCGTGGCAGGAACCGCATTGCTGGGTCACTTCCACCACAAATTGATCCTGCCCCACATTCTGGATGCGGTGGGCTGAATGACAATGGGTACAGGTGGGTAAATCTTTGTTTACTTCAGAGTTAGCAGCAAAATGAACACTGTTGGTAAACTCTTTGTAAATACCCTTATGGCATTCGGAACAGGTTGCCGGAATATTTTTTTGGTTGACGGATGAGAGTGGATCTTTGTGGTTTAAAACCTGATGGGCATTATGGCAGTCGGAACAAACAGCACTCGGTAAAAGGCCTTGTTCCATCAATTGCTTACCATGCACACTTTTTGAATAATCAAAAAGAGCATCCACTTCCGATAAATCCTGTACAGCTTTAATTTCTTTATCGTCACTATGACATTCACCGCACAATTGTGGAATATTTGCGCGGTAGATCGGCGCCTGCTCATTTTCGTGGGATAAAATATGATGGGTTCCGTGGCAAGTTTTGCACTGGGGAGCGCCTTCAATATCCTGTTGTACGGCTTTGCTGTGTCCGCCCATTGAGTATTCTTTACTAACATTTGTATGACAGGCCGAACAGTTTACTTTTTGGGCTGTCTCACAGGGTCTGTGCCTCCTGGAGTCCACATCAGCATGACATTTAACACAGGTTACATCTTGATGGACCGATTCTTCAATATGGTCCTCATCAACATAAAGACTGATGGTTTGACCGTCTTTTTGCATGTGCAAAGTTTTATCATCATGGCATTTAAGACAAGAGCGGTCCGACAAACTTTGCAGATTGGACGGCTTACGTGCTTTATGTGGTAAATGACAATCATTACATGCCGGAATGGCTTGTGGTGATTCCTGCCATTTTTCGCCTTCAATTATCTGCACGTGTACATCTTCTATCCGGCTGTGACACTGCATACAGGTTTCGGCGATATTGGCTTTATGTGTAGAGGCCCCGGAATCCGTGTGGGGTAATATTTCATGGCTCTTGTGGCAGTCGACACAGGTGGCAGAAACCGTAAGACCTTTTTTGAACAGAGCTTCACCGTGAATGCTCTGGCTGTAGTTATCCAGTATGTTATGTTCTGTAATATTATAAACGCGGGCTACCGGTGCCCCTTCTCTGTGACATTTTCCACACAAAAACGGTATATTCATACGGTAGGTTTCCGCTTCCGGATTAGATGACCTTAAAATATCATGCTGACCATGGCATTCCACACATGTGGGCGCATAAGGCTGATGATCGGCCAGAGCCATACCGTGTATACCCGTTTCGAATTTTTCCTGAACCTGATCATGGCAAAAATTACACTTAACTTTGTCCAGTTCTTCAGAATGAGGCAGTTCCTCAACATCGGCATCCGGATGGCAACTAATGCAATCCATTTGAGCATGCGGTGAAAGCTTTAATGACTCCATATTTACATACATGGAAATTTCCTGACCATTACGTTCACCGGTCAGGCCTTCGTCGGAATGGCACATCATGCAGGTTTCGTCATCTGCCGCTAAGCCGGAATTGATGAAGAAGACCAAGATGATTAGAAAAAAATGTTTAAGTAACCGATCCATAGCCAATGGTTTTCAGC
>WJIP01000194.1 GCA_014730185.1 Caldithrix sp.
GGGATTGGGCGGCAGGCAGCACAGTTGCTTTTTGGCCTGGCCCAAGCTTACGCCTTTGCATCATAGTAGATGCGCCGCACGTTTCCTCTTTCGGAAAAGAACTATTTTAAATTCTATCTTTTTCATTCCCCACATAACATAATATTGAGCAGATTACATTTAATCAAATTCTTTTCTATATATAAACAAATTTTTTTATATCTGCTGCCCTGTTTTAAAGTTTATTGTTTGTAGAAAACTTTTCTTGTCTATATATAGCAAACATGTTTTTTTTACCTTTAAGGTAAACCTCTATTCTGAGTTTTGCAATCCCTATTTTTGAATCATTCGATCTTCAAGGTCAAGTCTTATTACATCCTTGTAGGGAAGCTCCCAAAGTTTTTCTTCTGCCTTCCACCAGCCGCCCGCTTTTTTAATTTTTTCCCTGAGATCTTTCTCATGATAGCCGATGCGGATATACTGCTTCTCATCCGGATTTGGTTTTTTCGTCTTAAAATGTCTCGGAAACTCATCCACAACCAGCTCCACCGTCTTGATGGTCATTTGCCTTTCTTCATCATAACGATATCGAACACAAACCAACTTGTTCCCAAAACGCTGCTCAATTTTTTTTATGCCGGAACTTCCCGGGCGTAATACACGCAGCACTCGTATCAAAACTACTCTCCATGCATACTGATAAATGTTTGGATGGCATTGTCCAATTTTCCGCCGTAGCGCTTCTCTACAAGCAGAGTAAATTTTTTACCCAGTTCAGGCGAAATATTCTGTAAATCGTTGCCCGGCTTTTTGCCCTTGCTCATATCAAAATCCACTGGGCTGCGTACACCCAGACCGCCCCGATTTAATACATGTAAATAGACTTCCGTAGTCTTTATATTCCTGTGCCCGAGCAGCTCCTGGACCGTTCGGATATCATACCCGGCTTGTAACAGGTGGGTGGCAAATGAATGGCGGAACGTGTGGCAACCGGCAAGACGCTCGATCCCGGCTTTCTTTATAGCCCGGCGAACGGCCTTTTGCAGGGTCGTTGAATGTAGATGATGTCTTTGTATCACCCCGTTCCGGGGATCCTTAGAAAGGTTATTGGCCGGAAAAACGTATTGCCATCCCCATTCCTTATTGGCATTAGGAAATTTTTTATCTAAAGCATAAGGAAGATAAACACTACCGTAGCCCTCGATTAAATCCGATTCATGTTGTTTTTTTACTCTGGCGAGATGCTTCTTTAAATCGGAAACTATTCGCGCCGGCAACATGGTTACTCTATCCTTTTCTCCTTTACCATTACGCACCGTAATTTGATTGTATTCAAAATGAATATCCTGTACACGCAAAGAAACCGTTTCCTGTAACCTTAAACCACTGCCGTACATCAACATCCCGGCCAACCATTGCTCACCTTGCAGGTTTGCAAGAACATTTAATATTTCTTCCGCCGTAAATACCTGCGGCAAATGGACTGGCTTCTTGGCCCATATTAAATCACCAACTTCACCAATCTCTTTTTTTATGACATGTTTATACAAAAAAATAATAGCACATAATGCCTGGTTCTGGGTGGAAGCCGAAACATGCTCCTTAACCGCAAGATGCGTTAAAAAGGCGCTGATTTCCTCCCCGCCCATATCTTTCGGGTGGCGTTTATTGTGGAAATAGATGTAACGCTTTACCCAGTCAATATAAGCCTTTTCCGTTTTAAAACTGTAGTGCAGGGCACGGATTACTCCCCGCAGTTGGGTTAATAATTTAGGCTGGCCGGTAGTAGAATCGACCATAAAACCATCTCCACGTATTGACCGTCTAAAACTTCATAATCGGAACACAATGCTTTGACCAATCTTCTTCAATTCACAATCTTCTCTGTAACAATTTATAACCAGAGATCAGCCGCCGGTAACCGGCAGCAAGCACAGCTCCGCCCCGTTCCTTACAGGGCGCAACATACCCGCAGTTATCGGGATTAAATACATCGCTGTCTCCGGCTTATCAGCGCCGGCGGATTAAATGATTAAATCGAAAATGCCTTTCGGTAATGCATCGCATACACCTGTACATATCGCAAAGGGCGGGGAAGTGTCGTCCGTACGGTATACATTTCGTGACCAGTGCCCATTAGCCTGTCCTGTGGTAAGGTGAACAAAATTGTGATAAAACTATATAGAATATGCAAAAAAAAATTGGCAAATGAAAGGGAAAAATGACAACCGTTAACTTCCACCGTTTCAATGGACTGCATACAGGCGGGGGATGACCTTTGACATCTTTGATGATGTCATCCCGATTCGTCAACAGGACGTTGACGCCTTTATCGGGATAACCTCTGTCTTTCCGGTCAACAGGACGTTGACGCTTTGATCGGGATAACCTCTGTCTTTCCGGTCAACAGGATGTTGACGCTTTGATCGGGATCACTTATTACGTACTCCCGTCTTTCTCCCTTCGGCCATCAGTTTGCGGATAATACGGTGATCCGCTTTGGGGAAGGCATAATCGTCCAGCGCATCCAGGGCAATCCACCGGTAATCGGCCACCTGTAAGGCCCGCGGCCGGGCTTCCGGGTCAACAGGCCTGCACCGGTAAAACGCGATGTGCACCACTTTTTCGTCGTATTCCATGGATTCCCGCCCCAACACATCGTGCACCGTCACGCACAGGTCCACCTCTTCAAGGATTTCCCGCTGCAGGGCTTGCTCAGGGGTTTCGTTGGTTTCCATATGGCCGCCGGGAAATTCCCATAAACCGCCCAGATGACTGTGCGCCGGCCGGCGGGTGATTAAAATGTGGTTATGAATATTAACAATGATGGCCGCTACCACCTGCGCATGCGCTTTGGACATCAGTTATATTTGCCCTCCAGCCGGTCGCGGGCCGTATACGCCGGTTCGTAATCGGGCGCTTCTTTGATGGCCTTTTTATAGTGATACATGGCCTGATCCCACAGACCTTTGAATTCGTAAATTTTACCCAGATTGATGTGCGGATAGGCGTAATTTTTGTAACGGGGGGCCCGCAACGCCCGTTCCAGCCACGGTTTGGCCTCATCATAGCGCCGCATCTGGATCAGGTAAGCACCGATATCATTATAGGGATTGCCGAAGGCGGGATCCAGCTCGATGGCCTTCTTGCACTCTTCGATGCCTTTCTCCGGAAAGCCTTTCAGACTGTACACCCAGCCCAGAAAAGTATGGGCTTTGGCCGTCGGTAAAAACTTGATGGACCGTTTATAAAATCCGGCCGCCCGGTCCAGATGCCCGCTCATCTGGGCCACATAACCCTGTTCAAAAAAACCTTTGGCGATATCCGTTTTTTCCCGTTCACTCATTTCCTTACTCATATAATTTGCAACAATATCCGCCGTCCAAACATTCCTGCTTCGGCCCGTCCCCGCCGTTCCTATGGATGGGAAACAGGCGGGGGATGACCTTTGACATCTTTGATGATGTCATCCCGATTCGTCAACAGGACGTTGACGCTTTTATCGGGATTACCTCTGTCATCCCGATTCGTCAACAGGACGTTGACGCTTTTATCGGGATAACCTCTGTCTTTCCGGTCGACAGGATGTTGACGCCTCCCTCACCGCAGCAAAGCCGAAACCGAGCGTTTGGCATTGATGTGATGGATGACCCGGGCGAACAAGGGGGCGATGAAAATTTCATCGTACCACGGATTGCGTTGCACAAACTCCGGCCCGTGAATCACCGCGTCCGTACTGATCACTTTATCGAGAAGCTTGTCTTCGTAAGCTTTGGACAGCTTCTCCTCGGCGTTGCCGTTAAAAAAGGGCAGGCTGCTGGCTACATAAATATGTTTGGCCCCTTTTTCCTTTAACAGATTGGCCGCGTTTATGATGGTCCCCCCGGTACTGATCATATCATCCGGAATCAGCACATCTTTACCCTCCACATTGCCCACCAGGCGCATACTTTCGATCACCCCGGCGTGCGAATAATCGCGGGCTTTATCCACAATGGCTAAATCGGTGCGCATAATCTTGGAATAGTAGCGGGCTTTTTCCGCGCCGCCCACATCGGCGGATGTAATGATCATGTTCTCCGTGTGGTAATTTTTGGTAAAATGATCGATGATGGTATGCGAGGCGTGCAGATCCTCCAGCTTGGCCTTGCTGAAAAAGCCCATAATGGCCTCCGCATGCACATCCAGCGTAATCACCCGGTTGGCCCCGGAAGCCTCGATAAACTGGGCCACCTGTTTGGCCGTAATCCCTTCCCGTGTTTTCTTCCGTTCCTGCCGGGAATAGGGATACTGGGGAATGACCGCCGTAATGGAATCGGCATCCGACTGATAAGCGGCATTGATGGCCGTAAACAGGGCCATCAGGTTATCATTCACCGAGCGGTCGGTTTGGGGATCGTCCATGCATTGCACAATGTAATGATCGTCCCCGCGGATATTTTCATTGATCAAGGTTTTGATTTCGCTGTTGGCAAAAGTGATTTCTTCCGTATCCGATAAATGCACCGGTACCGGCGATTCATCTTCATCCGGGATAATTTTGTTCAAAGCCTCCACAATGCGTTTGGCCAGTTCTTTACCGGACGCACACCCGGAGATACTCAGTGCGCCCCGTTCGCCCTTTTTTTTGGGCATGGTGTTACCATCGACCAATGTTACACTCCTTTTAGGTTTGATAAACGGTTTTCATTTGCGGAAAATGTTGCTGCAGCCGGTCGCTCAGTTCCCCGTGAATAAGCTGATTGGAAGCGATTACATAACTGTTGTCCATAAAGCCCTCACCGTTCCAGAAATCACTCACATGACCGCCCGCCTCCCGGATAATCAAAGCCCCGGCGGCCATGTCCCACGGACTCAGTCCCAGCTCCCAGAAGCCGTCAAAACGGCCGCAGGCCACATAAGCCAGATCGATGGCGGCCGCCCCCATACGTCGCATGCCTACCGCCGTGCGGAAAATATCCTCAAAGGCTTTTAAATAATCACTTAACAGATGTTTGGCTTTAAAGGGAAAACCGGTGGCCAAAAAGCTGTTCTGCAATTGACCGGTAGCGCTGACCCCTATGGGTTGATCGTTAACATAAGCGCCGCCGCCTTTTTCCGCCCGGAACAGTTCGTTCCGCAGCGGATCGTAAATGACGCCGGCCTGCAGTTCATGGTTCTTCTGCACCGCAATGGATACGGCGAATACGGGGATGCCGGCCAGATAGTTCTTGGTGCCGTCCAGAGGATCGATAATCCACTGATAGGCACTGTCCGTCTGCTTGTGCCCGCTTTCCTCCGCTAAAATGGTGTGCTGCGGATAATCCCGATGGATAGCGGATATAATCTGTTGTTCCGCCTGTTCATCCACAAAACTGATCAGATCGTTCTTCTGCTTCTCGCGGATGGCCGATTCTGGAATGCGGCGGAAGTGCTGCAAAAGAATTTCGCCGGCGGCCAGGGCCGCTTTCTGGGCCGTTTCAATCATCCAAACATTCCCGTGTATAATATAAGGTGCGCCCCCACGGTTTAACCGCTCCATCGTGCATATTGCGTTAGGCTGAACCGCCGGGCATCCGTGATCGTTTCGTCTATTCTCGTTTGTCCCGGATCAGCCGGATGATGGCTTCGTGCAAGTGGCCGTTGGTCACCACCACCCCCCGGTTATTGACCAGCGTTTTGCCCTGCCCGAAATCGAGGGCCTCGCCGTTCATGTCGCTGCTCTGCCCGCCGGCTTCCGAAACGATGGCCCAACCGGCGGCGTGGTCCCATATTTTTTCCCGGTAATCCGGCTTGGACGGATTGGGCAACCGCAGATACACATCGGCTTTTCCCTGGGCCAGCACGGCGTATTTCACCTGACTGTCGTAGCGCACCGCTTTGGCCCGTGTGCCCAGATGCTGCATAATTTGGCCCTGCAATCCGTGATTGGCATGACCGGCTTCCACGCTTTCCAGAAAGCGCACTTCATCGTTTAGCGTATTAGCGGCCACGGTGACCGCCTCCTGCCGCGTGCCGTGCAGTTCTTTTTTGAAAGTGCCCTGTCCCTGCACGGCGTAGAGAAGGGTACCGGCGCCGCCGTCGTCATAGGCCAGGTTGGGGCAGCCCAGTACGCCCAGCACCACCCGGCCGTTTTCGATCA
>WJIP01000195.1 GCA_014730185.1 Caldithrix sp.
AGCCCACTTCCCGGTAAGAGGCCTTTCCCTTTTGCCCTTTGGGCAATGAAATGGGAACTGTCAAATAACTCGGGCCGTTGGGCGTCTTGATGCGGTTACGAGCGGCGAAGCTCTGTCCTCTCGGGTATTGGACGTTGTCCAGATAAACGAACACATCGCTTTGCATCATTTTGTAAAAATATCCGATCCACGGTAAATAGTTTGCCTGATGCATAGCCATTAAGGTTTTCATAAGGCGCCCTCGCTGTTTTCTAACGAACGGATCAGCGTTGAAAATTTTTCTTTATCTTCGCTTTGCGGATAACTGCGATAGGGAAATTCACCGGGCGGCGGATTATCAACTGTTAAGGAATAATCCAATAATTGCAGGGAAGTATCTTGAATTTGTTTGAAAACCTGATGCGGACTTCCCGTAAGCGATTGATAGGAAACCCTGACCACATTTAAATCATTATTCTTGATTTCCCTGTCGTAAAAGCGTTTCAAATAATAAACCTGTCCAGCGATTTGTGTGTAATAATCCTTATCGCGCAACTGTTCGTATTCGATGGGCATATAGCTCCACCAGGTATTCAAGTCCGTGTAATATTTTTTGCGGGCCTGTAAAATCGATACCGCAGCGTCCAGCGGATCCCGTTCGATGTATACATAAAGAACTTTACTCAGAATGTCCTGCATCGTTTTTAAGTGATAGGAACCAAAGATATTTTTAAAGATCATTGGCTTACCGAACTCCTGTTGCATATTGGCTAATGTCTTTTTTAAGCCTGCCCAATTGATGTTGGGTTCCATTTCCTTACAGCGGGTGACCCCCTCAAACGTTTCTTTTTGTAACCAATACCGCCAGAAATAACCGAATTCATGAATGTCGGACAGCTCTGAGGTGCGGGCATAATCGGAATGGAAATCGGTTTGCCGTTGATCGCCGTAAATGCTTTTAAACAGGCGGATGCCGTGCAAAGGGGCCAGCCAGAAACGAGCCTCGAAATTATTAATGAATCCCACGTCGAGTGAATGGGCAATGAGCTGGGTCATCAGCGTGGTGCCGGAGCGGGGTAAACCGAACACAAAAATAAAAGGATGTTCTATGCCGAGATCATCGGTATACAACTCCTGTTCGGCGGCTTGCAGGGACCGGTTCAGATGTTGCAGAAAATTCTCGGTTTGCGGCGACTTAACGTAGCCGCCCTTGCGATTCTGATATAAATCGGTTAATCGGTCAACCATCAAACGCTCCTGTTTATTTGATTATCCAGCGTACAACTTCGAAGGTCTCGGCAAAATCTCTTCCGCATTGCACACCGCGGGTTTTGGCCAGTCCCTTAATAAACTCTTCATTGGCGTATTTGCGACCCGTTTGCGAACGATAGCATTTGACCGATTCCAGTTTGGTATGAAGATGATGTTCTTCCAGATAGACGAAAGCCCGGGTTTCGAAGTTGATGTTATTCC
The DNA here is from genome assembly GCA_014730185.1 of Caldithrix sp. Taxonomy (GTDB): domain Bacteria; phylum Calditrichota; class Calditrichia; order Calditrichales; family Calditrichaceae; genus WJIP01. Next base: position 1,453 of record WJIP01000195.1, read on the forward strand.
AGGGCATTTCATAGGCCAGCACGGACGTAAATTTAAAGGCCCGTAAGCCTTCCGTGGCGATGGTAAAATGATCCTGATGCAAATCATTGGCGGATGTCATCAGCACGAGGTCGGGTTGGATATCCCGATTCAATTGCACCAGGTCCTCTAAAATTTCCTGTCGATAATGAGCAAATTTTCTGACCGGATAGCGATAGATAAGCAAATGATCCTTGCGGATGCCCAAAACTTTGCTGGAAGCTTTAACTTCCTTCAGCAAGATATCTTTGGGCAAACCCTCGGGAACCGATTCCTCGGCGCAGGAGAACGTGGCGTAGTATACGTCGCGGCCTTCCTCAATAAACTTTGCCATGGTCCCGCCGCATCCGAATTCGCCATCGTCGGTATGCGGCCCGAGAACCAGTACTTTTTTAAAATCATTCATAGTGCACCTGCAGGGATACGATGAATATGTTCTTTACGAGTAGTTATTTTACTCGAAAATAATATTGACTGGGGGTGGAACGCAAATATTTTTATATTCATCGTGTATATGGATTTTATGTTTTTCAATGTTATAATAAACGAAGCCTAAAGCATCCGAGTGCTTTAGGCCTCTTGGGTTTAATGCATTAAAAGTGTGTATGCAGACGTCTACCATTTTTGATGACCGGCAGATGCTCCTTTGACTTTATGTTTGTCCGGTACCACCCAGATATTATCTTCAATTTCCAGCTTAACATCATCCAGATAAACCGCTTTTCCGCAGCCGCCTTCCCGGAAATCGGTTACGATATCCACATGTTGGGCAGAACGATTCAGTTTGCCCTGCTCGAAAAACTGTTCCAGCTCTTTTGTGCCCTGTTCGGAGCTGGGATCATCCACATAACATTCGGGATAACTGGCACCGATGGCAATGTGCAGCGTGCCGCCGACTTTTTCCACAAACAACGGATGCTTCAACACTTTTTCAATACCGTTATTCATACCCAGGGCTACTTCACCCAGCCGATGTGAGCCCTCATCGGTTTCAATGATTTTTTCCAAGGTTTCACCATTTTTGTCCGCGGAATAATCGACAATTTTACCCTTCTCAAATTTCAGATAAATGCCCTGGATGGTCACGCCCACAAAAGACACCGGCAGGTCCACGAATATTTCGCCTTCAACCGTGTTGGTGTTGGGGCTGGTAAACACCTCGCCATCAGGAAAATTGCGTTTGCCCGTGCACTTTACAATGTTACGCCCACCGATGTCCATTTTTAATTCCAATTGGCGCCCGTTGCCGGGATGCTCGGTCACAATACGTATGGTTTGGCTGTGATTGAGCAGTTGATAAATATCTTCTTCCACATCATTGAGCATGCGGGGATCGACCAGTGAAGCATTGACGATAACGCGGGCGTATTCTTCCAGTGTCATGCCCTCCAGATCGGCAAATCCCTGCGTGGGAAAAAGAGTTAGTACCCAGGGTTTAAGCAGCCTCAGGTTTTTGATGGGTTCATCCGCCCGCATAATTGCTTTGGATGTTTCGTCCGGTAGGTTGGCATAGAGTTCGGGATTTTCGGCGCCCAGAACTTCGATGTATTTGGTCATGGCTTTATATCTTTCTTTATGCCACTCGGGAACGCCTTCGATTTGTTCCTTCGATCCATGGCGAGCCATGGAGGCGCTCCACACTTTACCGCGGTCGTTATCCGGCGGCACAATATTCATATCGGCAATAGCGCCGGCAGCAAATATTTTATCCTGCAAGACAGAAAGCAGCGGCCAAGTAATGTGTTCACCTTTCAGCATAATAACATCTTCTTTTTTGATGCCGCCCAGGGAATAATCCAATAAATAATTCGCCCAGGTTTCCAGGTCTTTGCGGGGTAGGTTTACAGACATAACGACTCCTTTCACAGGTTAGACTTTGATCAATATTTTAATTTAAGGCCCGATGCAATGTACAGCAATGTGTTTTTAAATTTTAGCTGTAATAAACCGGGTATGAATTTTCAAATAGCAAAAGAGTTCCAGCCCCTCAGTCATCTTATCTTAATGATACTCAATTGATCCTTAGAGACGTATGATAACACCATTAACATTGAGTGTGAATTTCAAAATCACTCCCTTCTACAATATAAGTTTCGCCATGTTCTAATGATCAACAACTTTATTATCAGAAAGACCAATCCAACCCTCATTCACGCAGCAACTCCAATAGTATTTAGAAAAAGGCCCGGATTTCAGCCTGTCCGCTGTGGATTATGCGATCGAATTGAGATTCATCGCGGCCATTGTAGAAGAACGTGAAAACGATGTTTTTAGCCACGGTATATTCTGCTCGAAGCTGCCATAATTGTGATAACCCTTCTTTTTTGCCCCGGGCCATTTCAAAAGGGATGGTAAAATCCAAAGGATTTTCAAAGACGTTCACATGCTGCCTGGAATATTCCCCGCTGATTCGGCCTTTTCCGGGGATGGCGTAGTCGATTCTGAATTTGGATAAAACGTACCACAGTTGCAGCGGATAGGATTCCACATCATTGATTTCCCGCCCATACTGGCCTTCCAGGCCGAATTCCCATCGGGTGAAAGGCCGATAGGATAGTCTTTGTTCACCGTAATAACCGGTAATGTCCCGATTGCGAATAGGACTGGCCGCACTGTAGCGGAATTTGCTTTTTAAAGTGGCTTCCGATTGTCCGCTGAAACGGCTGTTGATCCGCCAACTGCTGCGCAAGGCATAGGTTCGGTTCAGTCGATCCTCATTTTCACCGGCATCTAAAAATTGATTGAACCGACTTTGATCGTATTTGAAACGCAGGCGAAAAGACAGATTGCGGTTTCGGCGCATGATATACAAATCCTGATCGTATTGTATGACACCGCGAATGGTCTGGGCATTCTGGAAACTGGATACATTCAACAAATAGATATCATACAAATCGTCGCTGCCGGATTCCTCTTCAATGCGTAAACTGGATTCACTGCTTAATCGATTTAAAAAAGACTGCCAGCCCCCGCTCGGATTATCCCAGTAACGGTCGCCATCCAGGCGCAGACGGAAAGCGCTTTCCAGGTTGGTAATCGGCCTGAAGTTACCGGAGGGTAACACAAATAAAATATATTTTCCATCAGGATCGGGCACGTATTCCTGCAAATCCTCATCGAATCTCAGATTACCCCGGCTTTCGCCCACATCCAGATAAATTTTTTCTTTGAGGGCCGTTTGTTCCGTGGAAATACGGTACAGCATATTGAAGTCGAAGGCACTTTTCCAGCGCTGATGACCCAGTTTGAGCTCAGCCAGATTGGTTTTCCGATCCTGCCAAACGGTATCCTGCACACTGGCATCGGCATAGAGTAATTTTAAGGTATCAACTTTAATGGCTTCAAAGCGACGTGTATAATTCTTGGACCGACGGGTCAGCTGCACACTGGCATTGGTGTTTTGTAAGTTTTTCAGTTGCAGATCCAACCGGTGGGTATAAGTGGCGGCCTGTGGTAATAGCTGGTTGGTGTCCTGCGCATCATAAACCTTATCCTGTCGATATTCGGTCGCGATATGACCGGTAAAATACTTCCATTTGGTAAAGTCGATTTGCATACCGGTATGATCATACTGAAATCCGCTGATGGTATTGCCCTGAATATTTTTGCGCTGCTCCCCGCGGTAGAATACACGAGGCGTCCATTTCCATATTTCTTTTTGTAAATTTACTCTGTAACGTTGCCAGGTATTATTAACACCGGCCCGGGATAAACGGCTGTTTAGACGGGTATAAAGGGCTTTTCCGGTAAATAGAGAGGGCCGGTCAAAATCAATTTGGGATTGCCAACGTTTGGATTTCATTTCTTTTTTTGCCAGATAACCCAGTTGCGATTGCAACGATAATTGATCGATGGGTCGATAATTCAGTTGGGTCTGTATACTTTTTTCCCGGTTATCGGTTAAACTGGGCTGTAAAACATTCCAGTAGCGCTGATAGTCGGGCCGATTGAGCCGGTCAATCGATTGAAAACGATTGTGCACATAACGGGCATTGATGTTAGCGGTTACTCGCCCAAAATCAGTTTGTCCAAGTTTTAATGCCTGGTCGGCAATGTTCAGGTGTAATTTGGCAGCACCGCCCATATTATCATCATCATCCACAGAAGAGAGTGTGTTTTTATCATAACGGGACAGGGCAGACTCGGTAGTTAACCGAATATTGGAAATCGGCTGCCAGGTTAAGCGAACGTCGGTCACGTCATGAGAAGCGGGCAGGGGGAGTAATTGAACGGGTTCGTAATCCCCCCGCTGCGGGCCTATCCAGCGGTAAACACCCAGACGATCTCGGGTGTAGGAGCCCCGTTGCTTACCGACAAAAGAAAAGGTAATCCGGTATGATCCGTTGTTATCGCCCACATATTTATAAATGGTATACGTTGTATTGTTGTATACCGTGTCCGTTTCAGCATAACTGCCGGAGCTGTCGGGGGTCAGGCGGGCACCTGCGGTAAACGCCTGTATGGGATCATCCCCGGCTTGCCTGATGATGGATTTATCCTCGGCGCTGAGCTCACCACCTTCTTCCAGGCTTTGCTGTGGATTGTCGGCTTCCCGGTAATAACGGACATCCAGTTGCAACTGGTCGTCAAACCACTGAGCGCCGTTTTCCACGCTGTAGACATTACGGTTGTATTGCTGCACGGCCGGAAAGTATTCAAAATCAATTTCAATGCGTGATTCACTGGTGATCAACCGTTGATTGGTAAAGGTAATCTGGCCGTTACCGTATTCAATGGTATAATCGTTACTTTCACCACGTACCATTGGCTCCCCATTAATGAACACCTTTTCCGTGCCGGCCAGTACGATAATATCTTGACTACCGTCGGTAGCCGTTAATTGGTAAGGACCCTGGTTGCCTTCCTGCCCGATAAACTGCATGCTGTTGAAAAATCCGCGGGTGGCGGCCACTGTGGCCCCCAGATAGGTTTGGCCATATTGACCGCGCAGAGAGAGGCCCTGTAGTTTTCGCGAAAGATCGGCGAATTCCGAATTTTGATAGGTTAAATTCAGATCCCCTACGGTACCGTCCACATAAGGACTGCGGAACTGCACATATACTTTGTCGATTTCCTCCAGAGTCTGGGTGTTACCTTCGGGTTGGATGGGGGTCGCTTCATCGGTTAAGGCTCCGATAATTTCCACATTATCGGTAATCATGCCGGAAAGTTCCAAGTTCAACCCGGAATTCAGAGTAAAATCGCGGTTACTACCCACTTTTACACCCCGCATAATACTCCCGCTGGTGGATAATCCGGGAGGCATACCTGTAAAGGGGTTTTCGATATTGATCTGCCTGAGTTGGCGGTTGCCCTGTATGGTTTGTGTACTGTCATCCGTGCGCATTTTTTCCGCTTCAAAGAGTGTATAGGTACGTTTCAGCTTCACTGGCAGACGGTTGTATACGATTCGAAGGGTATCCTCGATCGATGGGTAGGGCATAAATCGAATGGTTTGAGAACGGTGGATTCGATAGTCGATTTCTTGTTGTAAAAGACGACTGTTGCGAGTGATTTGCAAGGTTTGCCATTGAGGGCGATGATTTTCAGGGACCCGGAAGCTGAAGCGGGATTCACGTACTATAAGGGTGGTGTCGACTTTCCACGGATAGGCTGGTTTAATTATCTGAGCATTTGTTTTTTCTGCAAAAAATATCAGAGTGAATAAAAGCAGGCTGTATGTAAAAACGGACCGGTTCACTAAAATACCAGATATCCTTTTATGATCCAATTACCGGAAATGATGAACAGTTCACATTTGATTTGTTGATTCTCTTTTGGGCTTTGCCATGCCGCCACATCAACGGGATAGAATTCGGCATCCGGATTATGCACTACAACGGGTTTGAATGATGTAATCTGTTGATTCGATATAAAGAGCGCGCCGCTGTCGCTATCCGTCACCAACGCCTGGCCATCCTTTAAAACATCGATCCCTCGGGGATGGATCATTTGTTTATGGGAGGACTGACGCAGAAAATTGCCGAAGAAATCGAACTGTATCAGAGCTTGAAGTCCGACGTCGCTGACAACCAATCGCTGCTCCTGCCAGATTTCCAATTGCCCCGGTTCCTTTAACCGTCCAATGCCGGAAGCATAATGACCGAAGGCCCGTTCCGCCGAACCATTTCGGTTGAATTTGATGATTTTGCTGTCACCCCGATCCAGTAAAAAAAGATCCTGCTGAGCGTTTACCGCACAGCTGAGGACTTCATCAAATTGATAATCAGTTACGGCACCGGGATTGCTTTCCAGAGATGAGATGTAGTTCATATTGCGGTCAAAACGTTGCACACGACGATTGTTATAGTCGGAGACATAAACATTGATTATACTTTTGGTCCAGATATCCATGGGATAATTAAATTGCTCCCCCTGAAAACCGAAGCCCCCTACGGTTTTGATCAGTTTTCCCTGCCGATCAAAAATTTGCAAACGATGGTTACCGCTATCCACTACATAGACCAGACCGGCGGAATTTACGGTTAAAGCCTGCGGATCTTTAAATTGACCTGGTTGGCTTCCGCCACCACCGAAACGGTGTTGTTCAAAAAAAGTTTGCGACAGTATCCCGATTGGCAGAAGACATAATAAAAGTATCCTGTAAACCATCGAATTATCCCTTCAGTATAAACGGTCATCAGCTGATGGTTGAATCCTTATGATCAACCACGCATGAGGAGATTGTTATTAAAATTTCGTAGGATACGGTCTGTATCCACCGAAAAATGTATTGGATACACACTAATGTACAAAAATGTAACGGATTGGTTTCTTTATTGCAAGGTATAAAAATTGCCGGTTAAACGCATTCCAAAATGAATCAAATCCCTTGGTCAAAGGGCAAAAAAAAGAAGGGGATTAAAGCTTACAGGATTACTTTATGAATAGAACGTTGAATGATAAAAGCCGGGACAGAAAAGTGCTTAAAATTCTAACAGGGTTTTAAGCACTTTAATAAAAAAATTCAGGCAGGAGGTACAGAAACTTTAATTCTCTTGTTTTTTGGTTGACGTTTTAAACGGTAGATATCCGGGACAAAAATTAAACAAACCGGTTAACAGTGGAAGTAAACCGATCCACCCCCAATTGGTTTTGGGACCCCAGAAATCAAGAGAAATGAGAAAGACGCCTATTACAATTCTTAATACACGGTCAAAACCGCCCACATTGCTTTTCATGACGTTGCTCCTTAATATGGTTTAAAGAATAACTGTATATTTAGATAGGTTGGGGGGAAGTAAGATACAAAAAAGCCGGCCAAAGACCGGCTCAAAGTGTATTAACGGGGATTAATTCTGGACATTCTCCAGAACGCTGACGCGTTTTTTGGTTTTACCCATCCGTTCAAATTTAACATAACCATTTATTTTAGAAAACAATGTATCATCGCTACCGATTCCCACGTTTTCACCAGGATGAATTTTGGTACCACGCTGACGCATAATAATAGCTCCGGCATTTACAAACTGCCCACCGAAGGCTTTTACGCCCAATCGTTTGGATTCACTTTCCCGGCCGTTTCTGGAACTGCCAACACCTTTTTTATGGGCCATTTAAGACTCCTTTTCTTCTTTCTTTGTTTTCTTGGGAGCGGCTTTTGGCTTACTCTCCGCCTTGGCTTTCGTTTTAGTCTGCGTGTCTTTTTTTACCGTCGCAGACTTAGCGTTCGTACTCTCATCAGCGGCTTTGTCTTTTTTTGGCGCTGCTTTAACTTTACCAATGTTATCAATTTGAATCAGTGTATACGGCTGCCGGTGCCCTTTTTTAACACGATAGCCTTTACGCCGTTTTTTCTTAAAAACGGTAATTTTTTTATCTTTGCCGTTTTCTACCACCGTTGCAGAAACCTGCATGTTTTTAACAACAGGATTACCGATCTGAGGTTTGCCTTTGTCGTCTTCGAAAAAAAGTACTTTATCAAATTTAACGGTTTTTTTATTCTGCGTATCCAGCAGGGGCACGCGAAGCTTCTGATTCTGCTCAACTTTATACTGTTTTCCACCGATCTCCACAATGGCGTACATTATTCTATCTCCTAAAATTGAATTCAAAAAAATAAGCCTTTAATTTAATTTGCTTCCACAGACTTGTCAAATTTTTGTCAGAGTTCCGAAGTTCCTAAGGGACGTAGTGGAAAGCCTGTTAGCTTTGAGAAAAATAGATACATATTTGATAAATAAATCTCGGTTATTTAAATTATTGTTGAAAAGTTATCAATTGAGGTTATGAGTGTAGCTTAGAAATCATTATAAGACACCAATCAGGGAGGCAAGATGAATATTTACCATGAACCGGCGGCTGAAATGAGTGCGAAAGCCCGGGATTTGACACGGGCCTTGGCCAGCTTAAAGGAAGAAATTGAAGCTGTTGATTGGTACAATCAACGTGTGGATTTAACCGAAGATGAAAAATTAAAAAAACTGTTGGCCCATAATCGGGACGAAGAGATCGAACACGCTTGTATGACCCTGGAATGGTTAAGGCGTAACATGGATGGATGGGATGAACAGCTGAGATTGTATTTATTTACCGAAGATGATATAACCGACCCTGAAGACCATGATCAGGATTCGAATGCAGGTAAGGATTCGGATAATCTGGGTATTGGTGAATTATAGAATGAAGGAGTCAAAATGATGGATATTTTAAAAAAAGGTTTAGCACCGATTACCGATCAGGCATGGCAGGTTATCGAAGAAGAAAGTCGCGAAATGTTAACAATGCATCTGACCGCCCGCCGGTTTGTAGATTTGGATGGCCCCAATGGCATCGCCTTCAGTGCGGTCTCTCTGGGGCAATTGGCTTTACCAAAAAATCAAAAAAAAGACGAAGTGCAATATGGAATACACACTGTTTTACCCTTAATGGAAGTGCGCATGCCGTTTGATCTGAATATTTGGGAGCTGGATAATCTGCATCGGGGCAAAGAAAATATCGATTTAACAAATATGGAAAAGGCTGCTAAAAAAATTGCCCAGTTTGAAGAGCAGGCCATTTATTATGGTTTTGAAGGTGGCTCCATTCAAGGTTTGTATGAAAAAAGTGAGCATAAAAGCCGTCCGATGCCTAAAAATGCCGAACAAACCCTGAAAAGCCTTCCCGAGGGTATTCAAACGCTAAAGGATAATGCCGTAGACGGTCCCTACCATTTGATAGTGAACCCCAATAAATGGCAGGAGATCAGCAGTTATGTCAAAGGGTATCCGCTAAAAAAGCAGGTTGAAAATATGCTTGAGGGTCGGGTGGTTACGTGTCCAAATATCAGCGGTATGTTTCTGGTACCCCTAAGAGGTGGTCATTTTAAACTGACGATTGGCATGGATTTGTCCATAGGCTATGAGTCGCACAATGCTAAGGAAGTGAAGTTGTATTTTACCGAATCTTTTACATTTCAGGTGCTCGATCCGGCTGCCTATATTATATTTGAATAAATACTATCATAATATTTATTTAGTGCCGGGGTGTATACAATAGCCACGCATGAACAGTGTTGTATACTTTTTGCTAATCTGGTTAAGAATGCGTAATTTGTTTGGTTCAGCCATTGAAACCAATGGGTATGGTTGATTTCTTTAGAGAGAGGAGTCAAAAATGGCGAAAAAAGAAGTCGGTTGCGCTCGACCGACAGGAGCACGCGTTGGTGAATCGTCTGCCGATGAAATAACCGTTAATGAACAGAAAGAAAAAGAGGAGAAAGTTATGAGCACGGCAAAAGTAGGGGCAAAAGCCCCGGATTTTCAGGCGCCGGCTTATTTTAAAGGGGAATTCACGGAGGTGCAACTTTCCGATTTCCTGGGTAAGTGGGTGCTGTTATGTTTTTATCCCGGTGACTTCACATTCGTTTGAGCGACTGAAGTGTCAGCGGTCGCTGCCAACTATGATACATTACAGGAACTTGGAGTACATGTTATCTCCGTGAGCGTCGATAGTCAGTTTGTCCATAAAGTTTGGAATGATCAAGAGCTATCCAAGATGATCGATGGAGATATTCCCTTTCATATGGCCTCGGATGGTTCCGGAGAGGTAGGCAAGATTTATGGAGTATACGATGAAATGGCTGGTGTTGAGTTGCGTGGCCGTTTTATCATCGATCCGGATGGCGTTGTTCAGGCCATGGAAGTGATGACCCCTCCTGTAGGGCGCCAGCTCGCCGAGACGATCCGGCAGGTTAAAGCCTTTCAGCATGTGCGGGCCACATCCGGTGCGGAAGCTTGCCCGGCAGGATGGGAACCCGGAAAACCCACACTCAAACCTGGGCCTGCTCTGGTGGGCAATGTATGGAAAGAGTGGAAACCCACAAAATTGTAAACGGAGCGTTTAAAAGCCATACCCATTGGTTTGCTTTGGTGCTAGGATTTTGGTAAGTAAATTTATCAATTCACAGATGCAAAAGTGAATTGATTATTGTGTTAGGTTTGAGTGTCCGCTTACGATTTAACCCGATTCTGATGATATGGTCGCAATCGAATTATAAGTTGATGCCTGCAATGGATTTGGATTTAATCTCAATCTTGATGAAACAAAGATGTCTGATAAAATGATCTTCGTCAAAATTCTTATTATACCTTCAATACTACATCTTCCAGCCGGCACCATTTAAAGCCCCTAATTATTAAAGCCCTTCATAATAGTGGTTGATGACGGTCACACCCGCAGTAAATAATTGTTTTGCGTGAAATAATCGGATGAAACAACCGGTTTATAACGATATTCCAGTTGTTTAAAATTTTTTGGGAATTCATATGAGCTGAAGTGGCTTAGTTATGATTTATGTAAAATAGTGTTCTAATGGCTTATTGGCTTGCCGTATATCGAGTCATTTATCACGAATGACAAATTAATATTTTTTACTAAACACAGGGGGATATCAAATGAGGCATTTTTACTCTTATAGGTTGCTGACTTTATTAATATTGTTGGCGCCTGGAATAATTTTCAGCCAATTATCGGGTACCTATACCATAGGAGCGGGCGGGGACTACACGACCTTCTCAGATGCAGCGGATGATCTTAATACCGATGGGGTAACCGGAACGGTAACGTTCGATGTTATCAGCGGTTCTTACAATGAGCAGTTTGCAATCGGTGGGATAAGCGGGGTGAGCGCATCCAATACCGTTACCTTTCAAGCTCAATCCGGAGACGCAGCTGATGTAACGATTTCATATACGGCCAGCGGTTCATCCGATAATTATATTGTACAATTGGATAACACTGATCATATCATGTTCAAAAATTTATCATTTAATACCACGGGCTCAAGTTACGCCAGAGTATTCGACCTGCGAAATAATGTAGATCATTTAACGATTGATCAATGCGAATTATCCGGAAGTCCAACAACTTCGAGCAGTACCAATTATGCTCTTATTTATGGAGATGATCTTAACGGTACAGATTTTCTGATTACCGATAACACTTTCATTGATGGTTCATCAGCGGTGTATCTAAGGGGTGTCAGTTCTGCAAGCAGAGCAAGCAACTCAGTCATTGAAAACAATGATATTTCCGGCGACCTCTATTATGGCATTTATTTAAGCTATTTCAATAACCATGAAATCACGCAAAATTTGTTGGAAGTTCGCAACTATGGATTCTATCTGCAGGATACCGATGGACGTGTGAGGGTGGAAAATAATCGTTTACAGACCCGTTTAAGTTACGGTATTTATATAGTAAGTAGCGAGGGCAATGCGGATCGTCTGAGAATTGCCAATAACTTTTTAAGCAATACTTATACAGGTACGAATTATGGTTTATACACCAACAACAATTCCAATTTGGACATCTACCACAACAGCGTTCATCTGACGCGATCGTCAAGTGGCTATGCCCTATACCAGACGGGCAGCGGCAATGACATCAACATCGTCAATAACATTTTTGCCAATTTCGGCGGCGGCTATGCTAC
>WJIP01000196.1 GCA_014730185.1 Caldithrix sp.
ACAGAAACTTCAAAAAGATGTGCAAGAGATGGTCAAAAAGCTGGATGATCAAAATCTTATCAGCGAAGAATTGATGGAAAAATATATGCAGCTTCAGCAATTGTTTGAAGAAGTAGCCACACCCGAAATACTCAAGGCAATGGATGAATTACAAAAAGCTCTGGAAAATAATAACCCGCAAAACATGCAAAAAGCACTCAAAAAGTTTAAATTCGATCAGGAAACATTCAGAAAAAACATCGAACGTACCAGCAAATTACTCAAACAGGTGCAACTGGAGCAAAAGATGGATCAGCTCGTAAAAAGAGCTGAAAAACTAACCGAACAACAGCAAAAAATAACTGATGGATTGGACGAGCAAAATAGTTCTGGAGATAAATTAGAGCAGATAAAGCGTGAATCCGATAATCAAATTGAAATGTTAGATGCTTTGGAAAAAAACCTGTCCGAAATGATTAAAGAACCGCAAATGGCCGCATTTAATGAATCCATGCGCCAACTCGACTCAACCAAGCAATCTATATCGGATGATTCACTACATAATAAACTGCAAAATTTAAAAAAACAACTCAATAATACCGATACGCAGCATAAAGAGATGACTTTCAAGCAATCACAATCAATTCATAATAATTTTCAAAACATGCAAAATCGCCTGATGAGCGCTCAAACGAACATGAAGGCTCAGCAAAAAGCAGAAATCAAACAACAAATGCAAAGGGCCATGAAGGATCTCTTAGAACTGTCACATGAACAGGAACATCTGCAAAAAGAAATCCGTGACCTCTCTACATATAGCGATCAGTATCGCGAACTGACCCGAAAACAGGGCGAATTAGCTGAAAATTATCAAAAAACAATATCCAACATTGTAGAACTTTCGCAAAAAACTTTTTTTATCGATCGTGAGCTTAGTAAGTCTTTAGCCAAAGCTATGAATAATATGCAGCAAACCTTATCGCATTTATCGGAACGTAATAAAGGAGCTGCCGGTCGTAAACAATCGCAGGCAGTAAGTGGACTGAATGAAAGCGTTGGCAAAATGCAACAATCACTTTCCAGCCTTTCACAATCACAATCAGGTACCGGATTTCAGCAATTTATGGAACAAATGCAGCAAATGGCCGGAACGCAGGGTCAACTCAATGAACAAACGTTAAACCTGTTTCAGGGTCAGGGCAATCAGGGTAAGCTATCTATGCAACAGCAACAGGATATGCAAAGACTGGCTGCTCAACAAGCAGCTCTTCGAGATGCTATGGAAAAGATAGGTCGTCAGATGGGACAAAGAGATGACCTGCTGGGACGAGTTGACCAGCTGGCACAAGAAATGGATCAGGTAAGCAAAGACCTGCTTAAAGAAAATATCGACCGGAAAACAATTGAAAGGCAAAAAAGAATATTAACGCGAATGCTGGATGCCCAGAAATCGATGCGGGAACGCAAATACTCCAAAAAACGTAAAGCTGAACAAGCCAAACAATACGCGGCAAAAGACCCGGAAGACATGAATCAGACGATCAACCAAAAAATTCAGGCCCTGCAGGAAGCCTTACAGGAATCAAAAAATGAAGGCTATTCAAGTGACTATCAACGTCTCATAGAGACTTACTTCAAAACTTTAATGCAACAACAAACCACCGAAACACCGTAATGATCCTGAATAAAAAAATAGTAAGGTATATGGCTGCCTGCATTTTTATCGTTCTTTTTCATACACCGTTATTGCATTCTTCTCAAATATTTAAAAAAACCGTTAAACTGCAAAGCGGTACGGTAAAGATAACATCGGATACCATTGGACAAACACCTAAAATCGGATTAGTACTTAGTGGCGGCGGTTCCCGCGGTATTGCTCACATTGGTGTTTTACAAGTATTAGAGCAATATGATATTCCGTTTCACCTGATTGTTGGTTCGAGTATCGGAAGTGTTATAGGCGGCTTATATGCTGCCGGCTATTCTCCACAAGAGATCGAAGAAATCACTAAAACCATAAATTGGGACAAAATATATCGTGATGAGGCAAACCGCCGGGACATGTTCTTCCGGCAAAAAGGTATAACCGACCGGTATTTATTATCGATTCGGTTCGATAAACTACAGCCTTTCATCCCCAATGCTTTTTCGCCGGGTCAAAAAGTTTTATCAAAACTTTCGGAGTTGGTTTTAAAGGCCAAATATCATGCACTTAATGATTTTGACGACTTACGCATTCCTTTCAGGGCCATCAGTACGGATCTGATTTCCGGACAACTTATCGTTATCGATGATGGCGATTTAGCCGAAGGATTGAATGCATCTTTAGCGGTACCTCTCCTCTTTTCTCCTGTGGAAAAAGACAGTATGCTCTTGGTGGATGGTGGACTACGTACCAATTTACCTGTAGATGTAGCTATACAGGAAGGCATGGATTTGGTAATTGCCGTTGACATTACGGCTCATTTAAGAGAACGTAATGAAATTAAAGCGCCCTGGGAAATTGTCGACCAGGCCACCACTATTTTATCCGATCTCTCCGATCAAATGCAGAGAGAGAAAGCCGATATCCTCATTGAGCCTCTTCTGCAGAATTTTAATAATACAGATTTTTCTCAAATTGATCGTATTATCCAGCATGGTCGAGATGCTGCATTAATTCAAATCCCCCGGATAAAACAATTGATTGACCAGGCATCTGCACCGCAAAATACAATTTTTGACATCGATAGTGTCGGAATCGAAAGTGACAGAGAACGGATAACATTCAATACCCTGTTTTCAATTATTAATGTTAAGAACAAGCACCTGAATGCTACAAAAATTTTAAACAACCTCGATCGGATTTTAGAGACGGGCCAATTCGCTTCTGCCGAGGCTCAATTGACGGCATCAAATCCCGGTTATAATCTTACCTATAATATGAAAGTGTTCCAATCCGTCCATCAAATAGAATTCAATGGCAATTCATTATTATCTGATGAAATATTGCAGCGGACAATCAATACCAGCATCAATCAACCTCTCAATGTGCAAATCCTGAAAAATGATCTGAATACAATCGTAGAAATGTATCGCCGGAAAGGGAAATCGTTGATGACGATTGAGGAAGTGCAATGGGATAACCAAAATGGACGGCTTTCACTTTCGATTGATGAAGGAAAAATCGATGATATTCGTCTAATCGGTAACGAGAAATCAATGGATTACGTTATCTTGCGTGAATTTAATGGTTTAAAAAATAAAATATATGATCAGAATGCTGTGCAGAATGCAATTGAAAATGTCTATGCAACCCAACTCTTTGAAAAGGTAACCGCACATGTGCAGCATATACATTCAAAAAATATCTTAAGAATCAAAGTAAAAGAAAAATCTTCTGTTGTGCTCCATTTGGGAGGTAAAGTGGACAGCGATCGGAAAGCCCAGGTTTACATTGAATTTGGCGATGAAAATTTGTTCGGTACGGGTATAAAATCCACCTTTCTCAACCGAATTGGTACGCGGGACGGTCATTTCGCTTTGAAAGTATGGGACGATCGAATATTTACCACTTACTTTACCGTTGCCATGGAGAGCTATTATAAATGGCAGCAAAACCTTGCTAACGGCTATGATTTTAGTAAGGGGAGATACCGCGAAGAACGTGTTGGTATTCGCTTGCAGGCCGGGCAGCAATTGAGACGCATCGGTCAATTAGTGGGTGAACTACGTATTGAAAACATAGACGAGGACCCCTTGACCGATAATCTTACTATCGAAGATGAATTTCGGCTACGGGCATTCGCTATCCGGGCCTTAACCGATAAAAGGGACCGAATCGATTTTCCCACGGAGGGTATTTTCAACCACTGGGCCTGGGAGTACGGAAGCAAATTGTTGCTGGATAGCGAAGAATCTTACATAAAGGCATTCATTAATCTGGAAAGTTATTATACAATCAATGATTACAATACATGGCATTTACGATTTTTTGCCGGTATAGGGGACCGAACACTGCCCTTCTCCGAAAACTTCCGGATGGGCGGTCTGGAGGATTTTTATGGTCTGCATACCAACGAGTACTTTGGTCGCCAATTGGTGATTGGTAGTGCCGAATACCGCCTAAATTTGCCACCGATAACGGGCAACGAATCTTTTTTATTTGGTAAAACGCATCTGTCCTTCCGCTATGATTTAGGCGGTATTTGGGAAAACCCGGCGCTCGTTTTTTCCACTGATGACTTTTTTACGGGTATGGGCGCTGCTTTGGGACTGGAAACCCTGTTGGGGCCTTTAAAAGTTGCTTACGGGCAAACCTCAAGAGGAAAAAGGTTGGGGTATCTTTCTTTAGGATTTAATTTTTAAAAGAAGCCATCCAGGATAACAATTTTTTGTGGGCATTGTGGATGGCATAATCGGATAAGCGATTAAAATGTTCCCAGATAAATGATTGATAATGACCCAATTTTATATGCTCATCATCTGTCCTTACGTAAACCGCCATATACTGTAACCGAATATGAGAGTAAGTATGGTGTCTGATCATATCCTGTTCGATGAGTTCTCCTTTAATCCCGTATTGTTTTTGCAAATGTGTCATTATTTCAGGCGCGGCCAATGTCAGTTTTTGGGTTTGTACGGAAGGAAATTCCCACATGGAGGCCAGCAACCCGGAGTCCGGACGTTTAACGATTAAATAATCTGTCTCATTCTGTATTAGAAATACATAATGGAACAACCTTTTCTTTGCAGCCGGCGCAGATTTAATCGGATAAGCTTGGGGATTGCCATCCTTATAGGCCATACACCAAGTATTCACAGGACACGACAGGCATCGGGGATTTTTGGGTTTACAAACGACCGCTCCCAGCTCCATCAATGCTTCATTAAAGGTACCGGCCTCCTTTTCAGGCAGTAGTTTTTGCACAATGCTCTCAATATACTTTCTGGTTTTGCCATCATTAACATCTTCATTGATACTGAAGAGGCGGCTCATTACACGAATCACATTCCCGTCTACTACAGCATGCGGTTTACCAAATGCGATCGATAAAATGGCCGCCGCCGTATACGGACCGATGCCCGGCAAACTGAGGGCATCTTTGTAATCCAGGGGAAACCGTCCATCAAATCTTTCAACTATTTTTTGAGCTGCTTTTCTTAAATTACGCGCGCGCGAATAATAGCCTAATCCTGCCCATAATTTTAATACATCATCTTCCGAGGTTTTTGCCAGATGTTCAATGGTGGGAAACGCATGGATAAACTTATAAAAGTAGGGTAATGCTTGTTCCACTTGCGTCTGCTGCAGTAAAAATTCGGATAGGAAAATATAATACCAGTGCTTTTCTTGGCGCCAGGGCAACAACCTTTTATGGGTATCAAACCAGTCAATCAATTGCTTTTGAAAGGATTCAATCTGAAAAGGTATGCTCATTCAATTAAACTATTTTAATAATCGTCGCATCCAATGTTGCTTATTTGTATTGTATTGTTTTTTCAAACCAACGGGATGTGTGCGAGCGTACCATCTGTACTAAACAAATCTGAGCCGTAAAATCGGTCGGATTTTGCAATGCGTTTTCATACAAATTAATCAACGCATTGCTGTATTTATCCAGATATACGCTGTCGATCTGGGTGGGATCACCCAGAACAATTAACTTGCTGTCTTCTCCCAGCCTGGTACCTAAGGTTCGCATCTGAAAGGGATTGGCATTCTGTGCTTCATCGAAAATAACAAAGGAATTGGATAAATCCGAGCCACGAATATCCGCCAAATTCAATATTTCAATCACTCCGGAATCCAGCAGTTTTTTATAACCTTCTTCCGAATCGATATCTGTGGTAAACTGACGTAGTTTTTCCACAAACGGGCGCATACGGGGAATCAGTTTGCGTTTTAACGAACCGGGCAGATAGCCTATGTCCTCACCCAACCGGCTTTTAGTAATGACCGGTTTAATCAATTTAATGGAATCATATTTGCGTTCTTTGAAAACCTTTTCCAATCCGGCGGCCATCGCGATATGCGTTTTACCGGTACCGGCCTTACCGATAATGATCTGGATCTTAACAGCATCATCCATGGCCTGATGCATACAAACTGCCTGCTCAAAATTGTGAGTATACTGTGTATCGTCCAGCACTTTGGGCGGCATATCAAGCAGTTTGGTTGTATAGTAATCAAAATATTTTAAGCGATCGGTTTTACGTATACCCATGCCGAAAAACTGCTTATTGGGATCGTATAAGGCAACGCCTTCATTCTCCTTTAAACGCCATTTTTTACGATATTGCAGTTCCCAGTTTTCATTGCCCTTGGTTTGAAACAACTGATTGATTTCCTCTTCCTGTAAATGTATTTCCTGGACGGGCTGAAAAAAGCTGGCTAAATATTCCTCTGATATTTTGTCATGTAAATAATCTTCACTGTTAATACCCAGGGCAACACTCTTAACCCGTAAGTTACGGTCTTTGGTAACTAAAATAATGGACCGGTTGGGATACGTTTCTTTTAAGCCCATGGCCTGCGAAAGCATGGCGTTATCTTTGTAAGACAGGGCAAGTTCACGGGGGAACGACTCGGAAAAATGTCCGGATAAAAATATCAACTTACCGTTTTTACCATTGGGAATGGTGATGGTTTCACTCTCTTCCGCTTCCTTTAGTTGCAGATGTTCCAGTTTCTGACTGATTTCCCGGGCGTTGTAACCGATTACGGGGTCCTTTTTCTTACCATCAATTTCATCAATAACAAACAAAGGTAAGACAACAAAATGCTCATCAAAGCGAAATATAGCCGATGGGTCGTGTAATAATACATTGGTATCGACAATATATATGCGTCGTTCATCCGGTTCCTTCAAAGTGGAATATTGTTTTTTAGGATTTACCATCAGGCTCCAAGAAATTTTTATTTTTGCAAATTTTAACCAACTGACATTTAAAATAATTTAAAAGTATATACCTTCGTTTGCATGAGGGTGTTGTTATAAATCAATTAAACATTAAATCGAATATTCAAAATATCACCATCTTCAACCTGATATTCTTTGCCCTCAAGTCTTAGCAATCCTTTTTCTTTACAGGCAGCCATGCTGCCCATGCGGATAAAATCATCATAATGCACAACCTCGGCCCGGATAAAGCCTTTTTCCATATCGGAATGAATGGTGCCGGCAGCTTTTTGGGCATTGGTATTTTTCCGGATGGTCCAGGAACGACATTCATCATCCCCTATAGTAAAAAAAGAAATTAAACCCAGCAGAGCATAAGATACCCGGATCAATTTGTGCAGTGCCGATTCTGCAATACCCAAATCCTTCATAAAAGTAAGGGCATCCTGGCCATCCAGCTCAGAAATTTCTTTTTCGATTTCCGCACTTAATGATGTCATTGCACAATTTTGCGTAACTAAATCGCTTAAGTCATTTTCGATCTCTTCTTCCCGACCAATATCCTGTTCGGCAATGTTCAATACATAAAGCACAGGCTTCAGGGTGATAAACTGAAAACTTTTAATGAGCTGAAATTCCTGATCGGTAAGCGGCATCTCGCGTAAGGGACGCTCTTCTTCAAGAATTTGCGCAGCTTTCCTGAGCACGTGCAGTTCTTTTTTATCCCGGTCGCTCTGGGTTTTAAGTATCTGTTTTTCCAGCCGGATGATGCGGTTTTCGATAATAACCAGATCACTTAACAAAAATTCGGAATTGATGTACTTGATGTCCGCCCTCGGGTCTATCCTCTCGAATGGATGGGGATAATAAGGATTTTCAAAATTACGGACGACTACCATTAAAACGTCTACGGTTTTTAGATTGGCCAAAAATTGGGCCGGTAATCCTTCGGTGCTGCTTTGTTTTTTTTCCAATCCGGGAACTTTGATGTATTCGATAGTCGTATTTACCTGCTTCTTAGGTTTAAAAACATCCGTCAAATGGTCCAGACGTTTGTCGGGTACATGAACGATACCTTTTTCCGCGGATAATTTACTGCCCGGTTCTCCAGCTGCCTTATGCTTTAACAGGGTAGAAAAAATAGTGCTTTTACCTGAGTACGGTATTCCTACGATGCCGACCTGCATGCCTTCTCCATAGTCGCTGTTTCAATAATTCGAAAGCGCTAACATAACCAAATTGATAATCTATTTCAAAAATATCCCTGTTTTCATTATATTGCATTATGATGATTATTTACGGTCGACAACCTATTATGGAGGCTCTGCGTTCAGAGCATGATGTTCAGCGTATTTACATGGCTGCCGGCGCTTCCGGACGAACAATGCATTCAATTTTGAAACTGGCTGAAAGACAACATGTTGCCGTGGAACGCCTGCAAAAGGACAAAATCCAATCATTGGTAGGGGCCGTAGTGCATCAGAGTATTGCCGCTGAAGTTTCCATGCAAAAATTTAAATCGCAAAATCACCTGGCGTATCTGACCGCTCTGGCCCATTGTAAAATATTGATATTGGACCAAATCCAGGATCCGCATAATTTAGGGGCTATTTTAAGAACAGCTGATATTGCCGGCATAGATGGCATTATACTGCCGGATAAAGGTACGGCAAAACTGAATGCCACTGTGGCCAAAACATCTGCAGGAGCCCTTTTCCACTGCCCGGTATACCACGTCGATAATTTGCTGACGGTAATGGATCAACTTAAAGCACAGGATGTTATTCTGACCGCCGCGACGTCCGGAGCAACCCGTTCACTTTACGATATGGACTTTTCCGGCAAAACGGCTTTGATCATCGGCGCTGAAGGGAAAGGGGTTCGCAAAAACATTGCCGCACAATGTCATGAACGCATTTATATTCCTCAATATGGTAAAATACAATCGCTAAATGCCTCGGTGGCGGCAGCTGTTATCATGTATGAAATGGTCCGACAGACAAGGCACTTGACATCGCCTTAAATTGATGTGACTGTGCTTGACTTATTTAATTTATTGGAAACTAATATGAACCGGGTGAGTTTATGTTTAAATAGATAACCTTCTTCACGCGATTATCCCGAAAGGTAGCTTATGCAAAAAATTTTATGGGCTGACGACGAAATTGATCATCTGAAAGCGCATGTGCGATTCCTGGAACAAAAAGGATATGCGGTTACAACCGTAACCAACGGTGAGGACGCCGTTTATGAAGTCAAAAACAACGATTTTGATATTATCCTGTTAGACGAAATGATGAGCGGAAAGGACGGCCTGACGGCTCTCAATGAAATTAAAGATATCTATCCCCAGTTGCCGGTAGTTATGATTACAAAAAATGAAGAAGAAACTCTGATGGAAGATGCACTCGGTAAACGCATTGACGATTATCTTACCAAACCGGTAAATCCCAGCCAGATTCTTATGGCCTGCAAAAAGATACTGGATAAACGCGATATTATTACCGAAAAACGCAGCCAAGAGTTTCCGGCGGAGCTTTCACAACTTTCTTTTTCGCTTATGAATTCAATGGCGCCGGGCAACTGGATTGAACACGCTCTTAAAATATTCAGAATGGATAATGACCTGGACGGCTCTGCCGAAACCGATTTTCGGCAGATTCTATATGACCAGCGCAGAGAAGTGAATGTGGAATTTGGTAAATATATCGAACGCAATTATGGTAAATGGGTAAACACCACCAATTATGAAGAACGGCCTACTTTATCCACGGATATCATCCCTCAATACGTTATACCGGAACTGCATGAGGGCAATCGGGTTGTCCTCTGGGTTATCGATTGTTTGCGGTCCGATCAATGGTTAGCACTTGAATCTTTTTTTTATCAATGGTTTCGCACGGTCAATCGGTATTATTTTTCCATTCTGCCCACAGCTACACCATTTTCGCGTAATGCAATTTTCAGTGGATTATTCCCCGTCGAAATCGAAAAAATGTATCCTCAGCTGTGGTCCATGAACGAAGATGATGAAAGCCTGAATCGATATGAAAATGAACTGCTCGATTTGCAATTAAAGCGGCACGGGTTGGATCTTAAAAATGACCTGAAATATGTTAAGATTATGAATGCGGATGATATGCGTAATCTGGAAAAAAATTTGAATAACTACCTTAACTCCAGACTCCTGGCTGTTGTCGTTAACTTTGTGGATATTTTAGCTCACAGCCGATCGGATTTACCTATTCTCAAAGAAATTGTGCCCGATGAAGCCGCCTACAGAAGTTTAACACGGTCCTGGTTTCGCCATTCGGCCATCAATGGCATTCTGAAACAAATCGCCGCCCGGCAAGACACCGTCAGTTTTGTAACATCTGACCATGGCAGTGTTCGTGGGTTACACGCGACCAAAGTTATTGGCGACCGGGAAGCTTCCACCAATCTGCGTTACAAATACGGCCGCAACCTGCGCGCAGATAAAAAACACGCCATCCTTTTGAAAGACCCCGGCTATTGGAAGCTACCCAAACGCAATATCAACACGGACTATATCATCGCCAAAGAGGATTTTTATTTTGTATATCCCACCAATTATAATAAATACTTGAAACATTATAAAGACAGTTTTCAACATGGTGGTGTTTCGATAGAGGAGATGGTGTTGCCTCTTGTGCGGCTGGAAAGCAAGATACCGTCTTAACACCTTTTTAAGTTTGCTTCCGGATGAACCATTTGGTTAAAACAGCCGGAATAATCATTAATTTTCAATAATTATAATATGACAATGCTAAAAAAATTTGTTAAACGATTTAAAATGCGGATGTTGTAATGAATAAAAAAGTTGCCACTACCCGAAAGTACCGTTCGGATATGAACGAACAAATTTTGCAAAGCGGATTTAAGGATTACAAAAAATTTTTCGCTCTGGATCACAAAGCCTATCTGGATGGCGCCATTCCCGCCAAATATAAAGAATTGATGGGGCTTGTGGGCAGTATGGTACTGCGTTGTAACGACTGTGTATTTTACCATCTGGACCGCTGTGTTAACGAGGGGGCTTCGCGGGAAGAATTGTACGAATCTATGAATATCGCATTAATTATCGGTGGATCGATTGTGATTCCACATTTAAGATATGCGTTTGAAATACTCGATGAGTTGTTTGAAAATGAAAACCCAGGTTGAACAAACAGGGAGATCTCAATCTATGATACGTACCGTATTATTAATCTTTGTTTTTACGATATCCGTCGTTTTTACATCTCAGGTACATGCGCAAAAACAGGAAAAGTTGAAAGGACCACTTATTGAGCTGCAAAAGGATATCCATGAATTTGGTAAAGTTCGGCAAGACACCATAGTCTCTCATGTTTTCACCTTTAAAAACGCAGGAAGCGATACTCTGTATGTGGCTAAAATTGGCAGCTCATGAGGATGCACAGCTGCCCTTCTGAGTTCAGAAGTCATAGCACCCGGGGAACAAGGTGAGATTGAAGCACGGTTTAACACAAAAAACCGATTGGGTAAATACCACAAGGCCATTAGTATTTATTCTAACGATTCCCTGGCCCGCATTCGCAAAGTGTTTATCACGGCCGAAGTTGTTAAGAATTTGTAAGAATTAATCAGGAACATTTCCTACTTAAAAATCATTATAATTTTAAGGTTTTACTAAATGGAAGTGAAATGATGTTCAGACGTTTTCTAACCTCAATAATAAGTGTGTTACTTATCATCGTTATCATAACGGCCTATATTAAGTATCATACGTTACAACATGTTTACGCCGGCCTGGATCAAAATAGTGGGGACACAACGATGGTGAATCAAATCAATAAAACGGATAAAGAATGGCAGGAGTCACTTACCGACGAGCAATATCGTGTTTTACGGCAATGCGGCACCGAACCGCCTTACTCCGGCAAATATTATGATTTTGATGGGGAAGGTCAATACCTTTGTGCCGCCTGTGGTAACGTGCTGTTTAGTTCGGAAACCAAATATCATTCGGGTAGCGGCTGGCCCAGCTTTTATGATGTGATTGACGAAAGCAATGTAAAAACCCAGGAAGATCACAGCCTGGGTATGAAACGTATTGAAGTGTTATGTGCCTCATGCGGATCTCACTTGGGGCATGTTTTCCCGGATGGTCCGAATCCAACCGGTTTAAGGTATTGTATTAATTCAGTCGCACTGAATTTTAAAAGTACTCAAAAAAGTGATTCAACGCATCAGAAATGATTGGATTTTTATTTATAATTCCGTATACTTGTTCAGAACAGGTGCCGCATCGGTTGCTTAACCAGGGGAGCTTCGGATGCGATGATTGACGCCCTGTAGGAAGGAGGTGATCCTATTAAAAGTCGAAGTATGATAGGAGCCTCCGGTGAGAAAGAATAGCACCTTCTCGCCAAGGCTCCTTAGCTTAAAGCCCCCCATGATAATGCGGGGGCTTTTTTTATTCTACACTTGATCCAGAACCAAGAAACTAACCGCCAATCGCTTAGAAAATAATCCGTCAAATATTATAACCTTAAAAAATTTGTTTCGTATCAACTTCCGATAATATATTGATAAGGCCCTATTGAAATATTTTGTCTGAGCCCGTTCTTTTGAGCCGGTTAGGATAATTGTATAATAGATGGTAGAACAGATTATTGTGCATTAAGCGCAGAACTAAAAAATCTGTTTTCCCGGCAACTTTTTGGTTTTATTAAAGAGTAATGATTTATGTGAAGAGGATACTATGTTGTCTCAAAGAACGATTCCGGCAATGTTTGAAGAAAGCGTGAATAAACATGCTAATAACACATTAATCTGGGAAAAGAAACATAATACGTATAAGCCTTTGACGTACAGGGAAATGCGGGACTTGGTTTATCCTTTGGCCGGTGGTTTGTTATCCATGGGTTTAAAAAAAGGGGATCGCGCAGCACTAATTTCCGAAGGACGCAATGATTGGGTAATGAGTGAACTGGCCGTATTGTATACTGGGGCCATTAATGTACCCATTTCAGTTAAAATTCAGGAAACGGAGGAACTGAAATTCCGATTAGCGCATTCCGAATCTAAATTTGTTATTGTATCCGACAGACATTTACATAAAGTACAAGCAATTAAAAACGACCTGCCTGACCTGGAAATAATCATCATACTGGACGAGCAGGAACAATACGCTGACGATGAGATGTTTATCGGCGAAATCATTAAAAAAGGTCAGCTTTATTTGGAGAATCATTCGGATCAATTACAGAATGCCTGGCAATCCGTTGCAGAGCACGATTATGCAAATATCAGTTACACTTCCGGAACCACAGCCGATCCCAAGGGTATTATCTTAACTCATCGGAATTACACAGCAAACGTGGAGCAAGCTACGGCCCTTTTGCCTATACCCGAATGGTATACCACATTACTCATTTTACCCTGGGATCATTCGTTTGCTCATACCGCCGGTATTTATACCATCCTTAAAAACGGAGCCAGTATTGCTGCTGTCCAAGTGGGCAGGACGCCTATGGAAACCCTAAAAAATATCCCGGATAATATAAAGGAAATCGGCCCCCATTTTTTATTGAGTGTACCCGCCTTGGCCAAAAACTTTAGGAAAAATATCGAAAAAGGTATCCAGCAAAAAGGTGATAAAACCGAAAAATTGTTTGAAACGGCTCTGAACATCGCTTACAAATATAATGGCGAGGGCTGGAATCGGGGAAAAGGCTGGCGAAAAATTTATGCACCCCTTAACACATTGCTTGATGCCCTATTATTTAAAAAAATAAGAGAAAACTTTGGGGGACATCTGCAATTTTTTATCGGAGGTGGCGCCTTACTGGATATCGAATTACAGCGCTTCTTTTATGCTATTGGTATCCCTATGTTACAGGGTTACGGTCTATCCGAAGCGGCTCCTGTAATTTCGGCCAATGTCCCCCAAAAACATAAACTGGGTTCATCCGGTTCAATCGTGCAAAATCTGCAGGTTAAAATCTGCGACGAACACGGCAAAACTCTGGAAAACGGCCAAAGGGGTGAAATTGTGGTTAATGGTGAAAATGTGATGGCCGGATACTGGAAAAATAAAGAAGCCACAAACAAAACCTTGAAAGAGGGCTGGCTGTATACCGGTGACTTAGGCTATTTGGATGATGACGGATTCCTTTATGTCCTCGGTCGATATAAAAGTTTGCTCATCGGCAGCGACGGCGAAAAGTTCAGCCCTGAGGGCATCGAAGAAGCACTGACTGATCAATCGCCCTACATTGAGCAGGCCATGCTGTACAACAATCAATCGCCTTACACGGTGGCTTTACTGGTTCCCAATAAACAGGCGATTAAAACGTGGTTGGAACAACAGAATCTTTCCTGGCATGATACTAAGGGCCAGGACGCTGTTCTTAATTTGCTTCAGGAAGAAATTGATGCCTATAAACCGGGTGGAAGATATGAAAACATGTTTCCCACACGGTGGCTGCCTGCTGCTGTCGCCGTATTAGGGGATGGATTTACCGAAGAAAATAAATTACTGAACTCGACCATGAAAATGGTGCGTAGCCGTATCGCGGATTATTACAAAAACCGATTGGATTATCTGTTTACGCCGGAGGCTAAGAATATCTGTAATCATCAAAACCGCACCATTATTAGCCGACTGAATGCATAATCTTTTGAACCTATAAAGTTTTAATAGAAGTTTACCAAAATTATGCCGAAAATGATTTTAGGAGAAATTTACGGATAAACGTTTGTAAAACAACAGAGGGGACGTGCATGCAGGTTATTGATCTAAAACAAATTTTCTATTTAATCAATGAAAATAAGGATACACCACTTAATCTTAATCTTGATGAAGGTTGTACCCTGCAAACCGAGGAACCGCAACCGTTGATTAAAGTTTTGAATTATTGTATCAACTATCTTGATCAGTTGACCGAACATCCGGTAGATGTAGGCCTTGAATTAAGAGGTCAGGAATATGTTATAACCATGATGGCTCTGACCGACCACTCCGATTTGCCTGATTTTAGCGAGAGTAATATAGGAGATGCTTTAAAAATCTATAATGCCAAACATGAGCGGGTTCATGAAACAGGACGCTATGTGCAAATTAAAATTTTATTCGACCGCAGCGCATCGGGCTAATAAAATTGATCCGATTACCCACCATTTTTATCGTTATCATCCGGTTGATTTTCATCGCCGGTGTTTGACCGCTCCATTCGTTGGGCCACTTTAATAAGCCATGATTCTATGATGGCTGCTACCAATAACAACGGTAAAACAATCGTTATAAATATAAAAAGGTATTGCCCGAACGGTGCCTCCCGGAAAGCCACAATTTCAATTGGTAACTGCTTTAGATTATACTGAATGGCCATGGTGAATGCCAGAAAAGCAGCCGGTAATTCGAACAGGGCAACCGGATTGAAAAGAGAAGCAAAGTAAAACTGCCCTTTCAACATGTGGTAAGAAACCACACCTACATTGAGTCCCGTCCAAATGGCAAAAATAAATGGCAATAAAGGAATAATTCCTGATAACAAATTGGCAAACAAGGAAACGCTGTTTAAAAGCAAAATAAATGCGAACAAAAGATACGGATTCCACTCCTTTTTGGACCACTGCTCAATCTTCTTGGCCATCCACAAGGGATATGCCAGTAAAAAATCGATGCGTTTATAGTACACTGTAGGAGCTACTACATACCCTATAATAAACAACAGTATACTGATCAAAAATAATTGAAAACTTATATAACTGAATTGCGTGCTGATAAAATCGATCATATATTAATCCATATCCAAATCTTTAACCGACGGCACACCATGCAACGTTTCGGCATATATGACACTCTGTCGGATGGACTGTTCCACGGTATCCGTTGTTAATGAGAATATTACATCAAGCGGTGCCTGAACATCCGGTAAGGCGATAGCAAAAACCGTGTCTCCATCATAACTGGTATGTGAAGGTTTAATAGCACGGGCCAATCCATAATGCGCATGATCGGCCACCTGATATGCCTGCATCTTGGTAAGCAGGGCGTTGGTCATAACCACTGTCAAAACCGTATTATCCATTAAACCCACATCCGGTTTCCGGCCAGAGAAGGCCGATTCCGTTCGGGCATAAAACTGCTTCTGTTCATTGATAGCTCCTGCCAGAATAGTGCCATCCGGATTAACAATATCACCAACGGCATTGACCACACTGAGCACGGTTACTTTCAAATCGCCTAATTTTTGCTCGAAAATCCCAATTCCCCCTTTCATAGCATGATTAATACCTTTCCATTTACCCACAGTGGCCCCGGTTCCTGCACCAATGGAACCGTATTGTTTTGCATTAACTGAGGCCCCATGAAAGGCTTCTTTAACCTGATCGTTGGTAGGATAGGCTTCATTATTTCCAATGTTTTTATCAAAGATTACTGCCGCGGGAATCAGCGGCACAATACCATATTCGGTTTGATAGCCCCTGCCCGCCTCTTTTAAAGCCAGCATTAATTGATGGGCACCCCCCAAGCCATAGGCACTGCCGCCTGTTAAAAGAAGCCCGTGAATTTCGGATATCTTTTTTTCAGGAGCCAGTAAGGCCAGTTCCCGGCTACCGGGCGAAGCACCGCGCACCGATGCCGAAGTGATATTCGGTGAAGGCGGTAATATAACCGTACAGCCCGTGCCATTGTCCCGATCGGTTGCGTGGCCTATTTTAATTGTATCGAGCATAGTCACCTTTATATGGCAATTGTTTAAATTAAATAATTTAAAACCAATATCCGTGAAATCCAAAAACCATTCTGCGTATTTTATTCCAGGAATTGGAGCTGTTCAATAACCTTCAGGGCAAAAATTAAATTGGCATCCAATATTTTTTCCAGTGGCTCATTTAAAGCCAGCGGTAAATCGGAGCAGCATAAGGCAACCTTCTCTGCGCCTTTATCATGTAAAATACGGATGGCTTCATTCAGCAGATCAGATGTTTTTGGATCGATACGGCCGGTTTTTACCTGAATTCTTACCGGTTCCACCAAATTCTGATTTTGCTCCTCGGTCAATTGTATGGTATCGATATGCATAGCCTGCAATTTTTGGGAATAAATATTTAATCGGAATACTCCTTGCGAGGCTAATATTCCCACCTTTCGTATATCGCGCTTTTGTATTTCATTAACCATGGTACTGACCATATCCATAACCGGAACCGTAATTTCCCTTTTGATGGATTCAAGAAAAGGTGTAATCGTATGGCAGGGCACAGCAATCAGATCAACGCCGTAATTTTCCAGCTTTAGTAGTGTATGCAGCAATTCAGGCGAAGGATCGGTTGTACCTTGCAGAATGGCCGAAACCCGATCCGGAATTTGTGTATTGGAATCTATAATGACTCTGTTATGTTGCTGATCAATTTCGGCAGGCATATTCTGAATCAGCTTAAAGAAAAAATCAGCCGTGGCCAGCGGCCCCATACCACCCAGAACCCCCAGAACCGGTAAGCGTTTAGCAGGCATCCCCGACTCCTTCTATTAAAAATCCATTGATCCACTGGATACGCATCCAATTACTACAGTTACAATTTACCGCCCAAAAGTAATATTTGCAGAAAAATTTTCATGGATTACTTAATGCATCGGGTAGCCCTGAACATCCAAACGGCTCAGACCAGCTTCTCGGGCAGCTTCAACCGCTTGGCTATATTCAGCACGCGTGATCGTCCGGTTGATCCGGGGATAATCAAAAGCTTTGTATTCCGGCCGGTATTGGGACATGATATTAACATAAGTATCTTTAGGCAAATGACGGGCAATCCATTGCATCACCTGCACCGATCCGCCCACATTGTTGGGCATCACCAGATGACGGATCATAAGACCACGATACATCAATCCGTTCTTCGCCGGCCTGGCTACGCCTACCTGGCGGTGCATTTCCAAGAGCGCGGCTTTGGTGATCTGCGGATAGGAGGCAGCATCCGATGAATATCTGGCCGCCATCTGTCCATCGGAATATTTGAAGTCCGGTAAATAAATGTCCACAATACCATCCATCAACTTCAACACCTCTACCCTTTCCCAACCGCATGTATTATATACCAGCGGAATTCGCAGGCCCTGTTTTGCAGCCAGGTCTAACGCTTTGATAATGTGAGCGGAATAATGGCTAGGGGTAACCACATTGATGTTCGGACACCCCATATCCTGTAAATGCAGCATCATTCGGGCCAGCGCCTTAATGGAATGCTGGCGGCCTTCACCATCCTGACTGATTTCCCAATTAATGCAGAACACACAGCGTAGACTACAATTAGAGAAAAATATGGTTCCCGAACCACTCCGGCCCACCAGAGCATGTTCCTCGCCAAAGTGCGGATGATACGAACTGATATGCAGGTCGGCCTTAGCCCCGCAAAATCCTTCTTCACCCTGCAATCGGTTTGCACCGCATTCCCGGGGACATAATTGACAGCTCTGCATCATTTGCCATAATTTTTGTGCCCGTTCCTGCAATACACCGGATTCATGAAGTTTTACATACCCGGGAACAAACGTATTTTGGTTCTGCACGTCATTACTCTGCAAATGGGTTGAAGCTTGTCTGCCGGTCAGCGCATTCAAAAAAGGATAACCGCCTGAAATACTGAAAAATACGGCGCTCCTGATAAAATTTCGTCGGCTTTGTGTGGTCATGATTGTTTCTCTTCATTATTATTTAATTCCGTCCGATGGATCGTTTACTCAATGACCGTCCGGTTATTATAAAGACCGGTCATTTATTGAATGGTACAACGACGATACGGCTTTGTCAACAAAATTCAGTTTCTTTTAAAACTAAAAATGTTGGCATTGAACCAAGGGCCATGCCTATATTTCTATTTTTGGATAATCTCAATGTAAAGGAGGTCCCGTTATGAAACGTTTGATAGTTTTCCACCTGGTTATTCTGACCAGCGTATCGCTACTCTCGGCGCAGAAAGCCATCACCTTTGATGATTTCTTTGCCATGCAGCGTCTGGGCGATGTTGCTGTGCAGCCCGGTGGGCAGCATATCGCTTACAGTTTAACCACACCCCATATCAAAGCCAACACCCTAAAAACCGACATCTGGATATTAGATCGGGAAAAGGGTCAAACCCGGCAATTGACCGATCATGAAAAATCAAGTTCCGGCCCGGTTTGGTCCTCCGATGGCACTCACATTTTCTTTAATCGCGACGGCCAAATATGGCGG
Source organism: Caldithrix sp. (assembly GCA_014730185.1). Classification (GTDB taxonomy): domain Bacteria; phylum Calditrichota; class Calditrichia; order Calditrichales; family Calditrichaceae; genus WJIP01. The sequence continues at coordinate 19,088 of WJIP01000196.1, forward strand.
CAATCCCTGGAAAGCAGCCAAGCTGAGAAAATCACAGACATTGCCACCGGCGCCAGCGGCCCAGTGCTTAACCAAGCAGGCAGCAAAATGCTCTTCGTCAGCCGGATTTATCCGGAATGTGAAACGCTGCAATGCAGCGAAGAAAAGCTAAAGGCCGAAAACAAAAGCAAGGTAAAAGCGCGCGTTATAGATCATTTAATGTATCGTCACTGGAACCGATGGCGTGAAGGTCGTATTAAGCATGTGCTGATGGCAGACACCGATGGTCAGAATATCCGTGATGTTACACCCGGCCCTTACGATGCTCCTCCCGTGGGTCTGGGCAGCGGGAATGACTATACGTTTTCCCCCGACGGTCAGGAAATTTGTTTTGTGCGCAATACGGATGAAATTGTCGCCGCAAGCACCAATAACGACCTGTTTATTCACAATCTGCAATCGGGTAAAATCAGTCGACTGACTAAGAACAAAGGCAATGACAACAATCCTCATTATTCGCCGGACGGACGTTATATCGCTTTCACTTCCATGGCCCGTGCCGGTTTCGAGGCCGACCGATATCGCATTATGCTGTACGATCGGCAATCAAAATCGATCAAAGAATTAACAGAGGATTTCCCCCTATCCGCTTCGTCCATTGTCTGGCAACCCGACGGACAATCGATCTTCTTTACCGTGTCCGAGCAAGATCATATCAATCTATATAAAATCGATATTGCAACCGGCCGGATTCGTAGCGTACTCAAAGGTCATTATATCCATAATGTGCAGTTCCTGAATGATCACACCCTTATTTTCGCCAAAGAATCCGCCCGCATGCCCCGAGAGATTTTCAGCTACAACTTGAAAAACCAAAAGCTGCAACAGCTGACTCAAATCAATACGGAACGGCTTAGTCAACTGGAATTACCTTCTTATGAAGAATTCTGGTTTACCGGCGCCAACGGGGACAAAGTTCAGGGTTTTATTTTGAAACCGCCCTTTTTTGACCCGGACAAAAAGTATCCGGCAATCGAGCTGATTCATGGAGGACCTCAGGGTGCCTGGGGCGATGATTTTCACTACCGATGGAATTACCAGATGTTTGCCTCGCCGGGTTATGTGGTATTTTTTATCAATTTTCACGGCAGTCGTGGTTACGGCCAAACCTTTACGGATGCAGTAACCAAAGATTGGGGCGGAGCGCCGTATGAAGATATTTTAAAAGGAACCTCTTATGTGTTACAGAATTATGATTTTATCGATAAAAATCGACTGGGCGCAGCCGGAGCCTCTTACGGCGGGTTTATGATCAACTGGATTGCCGGAGATGATCACCCCTTTCAGTGTCTGGTATCGCATGACGGTGTTTATGAACAGGTGAGCATGTATGGCGCCACGGAAGAGTTGTGGTTTCCGGAATGGGAGTTCAACGGTAAACCGTGGGAAAATCAATCGCTTTATCAGAAATGGAATCCGGCTAACCGGGCGGACCGCTTTAAAACACCCATGTTGGTCATACATGGGGAACATGATTACCGCGTACCTTACACACAGGGTTTACAGCTCTTCACCGCTTTGCAGCGACAAGGTGTGCCCTCCAAGCTGCTCTTTTTTCCTGATGAGAATCACTTTGTGCAAAAACCGCAGAATGCCCGTTTATGGTGGAAAACCGTACACCACTGGTTTGAGAAATATTTGCAATAAAATTACAAATCCCGCCGGCTTCATTGGC
>WJIP01000197.1 GCA_014730185.1 Caldithrix sp.
GAGTATGTAGGTGTAATACATATAGCGGAGAGGGTGGGATTCGAACCCACGGTCCGTCAAAGACGGACAACGGTTTTTCCCGTAGGGACCCCTTCGTGGCGAGACCGCCATGCATTAAATAATGGCCTGATTTTTTAACCAGGTGTATCCGTCGATAGATTTGAAAAAGCGTTCTCTTTGAATCGCATCTCTTTTTGTTTGGAAAGTTTCGTAATAGTGGAGTTTTAACGGGCGCCTGGACTTGGTAGACTTAACTTTTCCGGCATTATGACTATTGATTCTTGTTTGTAGATCAAAAGTTGAGCCATAATAATAACCTTGATCTTTAAGGCTTTTGAGTATGTAGGTGTAATACATATAGCGGAGAGGGTGGGATTCGAACCCACGGTCCGTCAAAGACGGACAACGGTTTTCGAGACCGCCACGTTCAACCACTCCGTCACCTCTCCGATTTTTTCAATCAAGCCGCTTGATGACATAATGTATTATTGAACGCATACTGATGCAAACCGAATAGATACATAAGAATAGTCTTACGAGATCCGATGATGATAAAGTATATTGCCTGGCCGGGATTCGATTAATTTCAGGATAAAAGATTAAAAATACATCTAGGCAAATGGGCCGCTTTATGTAAATCATACAACCTTGCTTCCTAAGACGATTTATCCTGCAGGAACCAAAGTTAAGGTCATCCCTGTTAAAATAATCCAAACGGAAATACCAACATGAGATAAAATTTTCGCTTCAGCTTGTTGATATTACGATTGCATCAGAAATAATACCGCATACCGGTGTTGAAATCAAAACGCCGCAGGTCTTCCTTTTCATCATCGTCCAGGGAGACCGATTCACCGGTAAATTCATTGGTGAATTGTATATCGGACATGTAATTGGATGTGGTAAAACGGGAGTAATGAAGTGAAATTCCATATTCACCAAAGGCAAAATAGGTAAGATCGCCGGACCAGGTGAAACCCGTTTTGAGATCACTGAGGTAGTTTTGCAGTTCATTGGGCATGTCATCCGGTATTTCTCCCCGGCGATAGGAGTATCCTCCTTCCACATTAAGCCGCATATCCGGATAAGTCCGCAGAATGGAGTCAAGGGGAACCTCCGAAGATAATTTGTGGATAATGTAATTTGGATCCCGGTCTGTCTTTTGAGGTTCTTTCTTTAAAAAATTTTCCACTTGTTGAGGATTCAGGGCCCTCAGCTCCGATTTATGCCGCAGATTAAATTTCTTTAGTTTAATTTTCTTGATGTTTTCTTTTTCAATATCAATTTTTTTACGCATCGATGTAAAGATTGTAATCGTCTGTTCGGTTTCCAGGTGCTGTACAATGTTGACATTTACAAATAATCTGTCATTTTTAAGCAAAACTTCATCGGCATGGCCGTAAGTCAACCCACATATGGCCAAAAGAAATACAAGATGTTTCTTAAAAGCCTCTCGGTTTAAAGGAGTTTATTTCCGTTATAAGATAATAATCGGTATTGATACATCACCTTGTTAGGTATAACATGCACCAGCAGATTGGTACTTTTGGAGCTTATTTACTATGAGTTTATGTTCATTTTTCATATTGGAAATGTCTTTGTAGATAATTCAGAGTTTTATATTGAAATCGCTAAATAAATGCTATAGATCAGCTGGCGAACGTTTACAAATCGGGTTCGCTAATGCCTAAAATCAAATTTGGATCGGGACACCGTTCCAATAATCGGGATCGGTCTGCGGTTGCGGCCACTCCGGGAAAATCGCCCCAATGCCCCTGCATGTCGGTTATGATCTGAAAATGCAAATGTGGCGGCCAGTTGCCGTTCACCGGGAAATCACCGACTTTGGCAAATGGACGACCGGCCGGTATGAATTGGCCGCTATCCATAGATTCAATGGAATCCAGAGTTAAATGTCCGTAAAGGGTGTAAAACGTCAGATCATTGAAATCATGCTGCAAAATGATCGTCGGTCCGTAGTCTCCATCATTGTTATTATTTTGGAAGCTGTGCACGGTACTGTCCAAAGGCGCTAACACCCTCACACCAGACTGTACAAACAGATCGATTCCCAGGTGCACGGTTCGCGGTTCTTTGGCAGAAGTAAATAAAGCACTTTTTTGATAAATGGTGCGATCCTCATTGTAACGACCGATGGCTACCGGCGTATCATGCTGGTCCATTTTCTGAAAGATATAGTTTGTAAAGGCTAGGGTATCATGCAAATCGATGGTCTGTAGATCCGGGTTATCCCGACTTAAATCGATAGTGATTACCCGGGCTGGATCAAACCGTACATCCAAAACAGGGTACAAATTATCTTTGATATTTTGTAATAATGTAATCACACGTTGTTTGTTCGATTTCAAAGTTAAGGCCTCCTTAAGCGAGTATGCCCGCTAAATTAAACGACACGATGCTGAAAAGCGGAATTGGTGCATTAAACCCAACAAAGTCGCAAGTCATCCGTCTATAACATAAAACAGTCAGACCAACTTCGACTGGATTACAGATACTCGTCATCGTCTATATCCACCGGGGGAAAATCGTCGTCGTAGAAATCAAGATCAGTATGAACATCGCTGCTGCGTATTTGATCGGTTTTTTCCATTACATCCATCATGATGTTATAAAGTTTATCAGTAGGTAAGCCGGAAAAATCTCGGTTGTCCAGTTCGTGTTGCAAACGTTCATACAATGCAGCCAGATATTTGTATTGAGATAATGGGTTCAGACCGTATTGTTCGACGATGGCATCATACTCCCGTGCTTTGCGATCCATGATTTGTTCCATGTAGGCATCGGTCCATTCCAGGAGCTCATCCTCCGATACGCCCAACTCATCGGCGAGGACAGGATAGGATTTCAGAGTCAGGGCTTTAAGTTCGATGAACTTTTTAATTTTATCGTCCATTATCGACTCCTTAAAAAATGTTGAGTAATTTTAACGACATAATAATTATGGCCAAAGAAAGTACTACCCGAATAGCTTTTTCGCCTTTCTTTACGGAAAGGCGGGCGGCAAACCATCCTCCGATACCGGTCCCCAGGCCAAGCGCCAGACCATAACTGAAGTCCACGTTGCCGGATAGTATGAAAACCAGTAAAGCCGGTATGGTATATATTAAAACGATAAACACTTTATGCACATTGACAATGAGTAATGTGTAGCGGGCCAGATGATAAAGCGCGGCCATCAGTAAAAAACCGACCCCGACCTGAATAAAGCCGCCGTAAAATCCAATGCCGAATAAAGCCAGATACAACATCCATGACGGTTTTTGAGAAGATTCACGGTTACCCTCTCTGCCCGGCCGGGGCATAAACATGCTGATAACAACCAAGACCATAATCACCGCCAAAATGCGTTGAAACCATAAATCATTAATTCGAATTGCGGCCAATGCCCCGATAATTGCTCCCGGCAGGGTAAACAGCGCATATCCCAGGCTCATTTTAAATTGATTAACGCGTTCCTGTTGAAAACCGAAAATAGCGAACACGTTCTGGATGATTATGGCAATACGATTGGTACCGTTGGCCAGAGCGCTGTCCAGCCCTAAAAAAATAAGGGTTGGCAGGGTAAGGGTAGACCCCCCTCCTGCGAAAACATTGATGATGCCGGCTAAGGAGCCAACGACAAAGAGAATGGCCAGGTCAAGATATTCCATAGGTTTGATCTACAAATTAATCACAAATTTCAATTTAAAGTTAATTAAATTAGATTAAAGATCAAAAGGAAATACTTGACAGCTTTCGCGTGCGTGGTTAAGCTTATGTCCGATATTTAATATAGATCGCTCTGCGTGCGAACACACAAACATTTAATTGAATGCAGAAATGTATTTTAGTATAATGGATATTGTTTTAATTGCGGTTTTGTTGATCGTATTTGCGGGATTTATAATTTTTACTGTTAAATGGCTTGCAAATCGCACCCGTAAATGGATTTTACACACCCATGAAACAGCCTCCTGTATTTTGAATCAAGGCGGCAATCGCATGATGGCCTCCAATGTTTCTTTTGAAAAGTTACTGAAGGATTTTAATCATCCATTACAGATTAAAGATGAATGCAGGCATAAACTCACCGAGATTATTCACGCGAAAAATGCAGACTCGGATCACGGCCCGGATAATTTTACCGGTGAACAGACATTCAGGGTGAACGGACATCAGTTTTATGTGCGCATAAAACAATTAAAGATCGGAGGATTAAAGCTCGGTTGGTTAGCTCATCTGGCCCGGGTAGAGGATAAAGAAAATGAAAAAAACAGAAACCAGCGGCCGGACCCGGTACGGGCTCTGGTTCATAACGCCCGGACGCCTTTATCGACCAGTTTAATGGCCGTGAAAAACATTCAATTTTTAATTGATCATGCAGATTTGGATCGGGGACATAAAGATGAGGTTTATGAATTCATAAATACCGCCACGCAGGCTCTGGACGATACTCAGAAGATTCTGCATCAAATTTCTTTGCTCAATCGCAATAACAAAGACACATTTTCCAAGATCCACATAAAAGATGTTTTATACCGGGTTATTGATGCCCATGTATCTGAACCAAACCAAAAATCCAAAATACCGGTACGTTATGGGCAGGAGTTTTCGAGTGATGAAGTGCTGGGAGATGAACAATCGCTAAAGGCGATATTTGATCTGACATTGGACTACATTGAAAATTTGGATGAATCAAATCCTGATAACCGTACAGAATGCAGTTTGACAAATGAATTCGATCGTTACCTGGGTTCTTGTGCCATTGTGCAATTCAGTAAAGATCGGGACGACCAGCAACACAAACAGATTGAAACGGATATATCCCGGAACGATTCCTTAATGATCGCCAATCGAATCCTGGCAAATCACGATGGACAATTGCAGTTAAATAAGGATCGCCATAAGTATGTATGTCGTTTAATTTTTCCCTTAGTAAAGGAATAGGTGACCATGCAGCGGATTTTATTGATTGATGATAATGAAGAGTATTGCGAACAGGTGAAAAAAACCCTGCAATTACGTGAATTTGAACTGGTCTATTTCACAGATGGCAGTGATGGATTGAATCATGTTCTCCATGAGGACTGGGAGGCTGTGCTGCTCGATGTTTATCTGAACCAGGAAATTGACGGGTTACATATTTTGAAAGAAATTGTACGTAAAAAACCGGAGTTACCGATCATAATGGTTTCCGGGCGATCAACGTTACAGACTGCCGTGGCCGCCACTAAAATGGGGGCATATGATTTTCTGGAAAAACCGATTGATATGGATCGGTTATTATTGACCATAGAACGTGCCGTGGAAAAAAATAAACTCACCAGTCTGACCAATCAATTGCGCAAAGAGTTGGACAAGAACATCACGTTGATAGGAAACAGTAAGGATATAAGAAAAGTGTACGATGATGTCCTGCGGGTGGCTCCAACGAATACTAAGATTCTGATTCAGGGAGAAAGCGGTGTTGGTAAAGATCTGGTGGCCCGACTAGTACATTATCATAGTGAACGGGGCGGCAACCCGTATGTGGCCATAAATTGTGCGGCAGTTCCGGAAAATTTAGTGGAAACCGAGTTGTTTGGTTATGCAAGGGGAGCGTTCACAGGTGCGGAACAGGATACCCCCGGAAAAATTGAGGCTGCCGGAAATGGTACCTTATTCTTGGATGAAATTGCAGAATTGCCTCTGGCTTCGCAGGCCAAGCTATTACATTTTTTACAGAGCGGAGAATACAGTAGATTGGGCAGTGCCAACAAACAACTCTCTAATGCCCGCGTTATTGCAGCCACCAATAAAAACTTGCAACATGCCATCGAAAACAATTTGTTCAGACAAGATTTGTTTTATCGTTTAAATGTAGTGAATATTCATATTCCGCCACTTCGCGAAAGAAGAGAGGATATCCCTGAATTAGCAAAATATTTTCTGGGTCAGGCATGTCAAAAATTTGGGAAAAAAATAACTCATTTCAGCGAAGAGGCACTCAGTATGATAACCGATAACTCCTGGCCAGGGAATGTCAGACAATTGAAATCGGCAGTGTATCGAATGGTACTTTTTTGTAATCACTCAATGGTTGACTATGGTGTGGCGGCAACCGCTATTCAGATGGATCGTTCCAATGAATTGATTATTTCGGGTGATTCGTATGAAGACTCCATGAAAGAGTTCGAAAAGCTGTATTTTCTAAACAAGTTAAATTTGTACAATGATGATTTGGATGGTGCGGCAAGAGCCAGTGGTTTATCCCGGGAGACTTTTCTGCGGAAATTAAGAGAACTTGGGCTGCCGACCGAGGGTCTGCTTAGGAAAATATCTGTATGAGCACAATCTAGTGTAGAGCCCCACGATGATGAAGTACACCGTTGTTTTGTCTTATAAAAATCGGGTTAAATTTAAAAATGCACTTTAAGTATAGATATTAAACGTTACTTTGTTGTTTCAATTTAAGTTGGGTTTCTTCAAAAGCGGATTTTAAATCATTCGAATTCCCATCGACTCTCAAAAGCTGTAATAACTGTTGATATTTTTTTTCAAGCCGTGATTCCAGCTTTTCATATTTAAAGGAAATTTCATTTAGAAATTCAGTTTCAGGGTGTTCGCTCTCTTCGGTTTTAGCCTCTTCCACCTGCCGTTTTATGGATACGAAATCATCAAGAAACGCTTCAAGGTCTGTTCTGGTGATATCGACTAAATGCCCGTATTTTTTATGTAGCTTGGGAAGCTGTTCTTTATAGCTTTCGGAATTCAGTTGTGCCTGCAATTGATTTTCTTCTTTTTGCAAGTGTTTCAACTCCAACTGTTTGTTTCGAAATAATTTAAATTGACTGATATGGTAGGGAATATTTCTCTTTTCACGAAGCATGGGAAAATCATTTTTAATTTCTTCAATATTATAGGCCAAATCATTAATACGTTTTTGTATAATATGCGATTCTTCGGTCAGTTCCTGAATTTTATCTTTGATTTTATCCAACTGCAAGCCCGAATAGAATGTTACAATCAAAAAAGCGATAATGGATTCGGGTATAATAAGTAACCAGTTTTTGTCGAATAAAAGAAAAGCGGTGATTAATATTATTGGGATAACAACGGCAAGTAAAATCCATTTGTTTTTCTTCTTACGTTCCAATTCCTGATTTAAATTTTCGATTACACCCTGTAGTTCGTTATAGCGGATCTTTTGTTCTTTGAGTGCTTTGCGCCGATTAATAAAATTATCTATAGTTAAAAAGAATAATCTGGGCAGGTTTTGGTACTGCTGAAAATTGTCCTCAATTTCCTGTTGGAGTTGCTCCTGTTTATTTTGTGTATCTCTAAGTTTTTCCTGCAGTTTTTCTTTGGAGTCCCTTAAACTTTTCCATAACAGCACATCGGCTCTAAATTGCAATGCATTCATAGATCGTAATTTAGGGAATCGTTGATTTAATATGTTTTCCACAGAATTGGCCATTTGCTTACGTTGACGAATATTTTTCTGTAACATCATAAATTTTCGGCGGGCTGATTTCAGAGTCTGGGTGCCTTTCTCGGCTTTGAGGAGATATCGAAGTCCTTCCCGTTTGGTTAATAAGAAATCCTGTCCTTCCCGGTGCTCTTTAAAGGCATCCAATAAAGAAGCTTCCGATTGAATAAAATCACTAATGCTTATATCCAGGTTTTCAAAGTGCGAAATTTTAAACTGCGGGCTTAATAATAAGCTTAAAGTCTCCATAATTTCGGAGAAACTTGATTTGGCAGTCTTATGCAGGGAATATGTAATTTCCCTGTACATTTTTTTATCAATCAGCGGAAAAATAGATTGCAGCATTTGTAAATAGGGTCGGGCATAGTTACCTGTAACAAAATCTTTACCCTGATAAATCGGTTTCACTGAATTTACATCGGAAAGGAGGCAGGCCACAAAGTCAGTTTTAAAATCCCGTTCAATAATCATGGTATGTTGGTTATAGGCCAGATTAATAATTCCGGTATGAATTTTCGTCACACTGGGATCGCCCTGAAATATTTTTTTTTCTTCATCCGTCAGACCAAAAACAATGCCCAGTATGATTTCAAAAAGACGGTATTTTTCGTCGGATTGAGTATCAAAGATATAATTTTCATGCTCGTCCTGCAGATTAAACTTTGCATTGGCCGGATAGTTTTTAAATCCATAAAATTCTACTGTAATAATTCTCATATTGAAACCGTACGACAAAAATTATTAAAGCTCATGCGAGTAGTTTAAAGTAATTGGCGCATACAAAATAATATTGACAGAAGTCACTACTTTAAGTTGTATTTATGCTATTAAATTGTTACAATTTAACCATACTTTTGTTGAAAAATGAAGATAGGGGGAATATAATCCAATATGATATAGTTTACAGACTATCAATTTACGTTTGTGAAAAAATTAATGTGATATCGGAATGAAAAATGCTCAAAAATTTTTTGCAATTAACCAAGCCCACTATCATGCTGCTGGTGATCATAACCGGGGCAACTGCTCTGGTTCTGGAAGGAAGTTTAACCACTAAACCATTGCATTTCATCCTTGTTCTCCTGGCGCTTTATTTAACGGGGGGATCGGCCAATGCCCTGAACCAATATTTTGAACGCAATATCGATTCTAAAATGTCGCGCACATCCAGTCGGCGACCTTTACCTTTAAAAAAAATATCCGATAGCAGTGCCCTTGTTTTTTCTGCTTCCATAGGTGTTATTGGTGTGCTCATCTTTGGATTTTTTTTCAACTGGTTTAGCGCTTTTCTTTCTTTATCTACCATTCTGTTTTATAGTTTTATTTATACCCTTATGTTAAAACCCAATACACCACAGAACATTGTAATTGGCGGAGCAGCTGGAGCTATGGCTCCGGTTGGTGCATGGGTTGCAGCCTCCGGAAAGATGGCGCTGGATCCCTGGGTTTTGTTCCTAATTATCTTTTTTTGGACGCCACCCCATTTCTGGGCTTTAGCTCTTTTTTACAGGGATGATTATGTTAAAGCCAACCTGCCCATGATGCCGGTAATTAAAGGAGAGGCAAAAACTACGAGCCTGATTACCACTTACACCTGGGTTTTGGTGGGTATAAGTTTGGCTATGTTCGTATCGCCTAAAATGGGTTTGATATATGGAGGCGTGTCGGTGATCGCAGGTTTTTGGCTTATAAAAAAGTCGCACGAAGCTGGCAAATTGCGAGATGAAAAACAGTATCGAGGATTGTTCGGTTACTCCATAATCTATTTGTTTGTTTTATTCGCAGCAGTTATCTTAGACGGAATTGTATGAAGTTTTAACATTATTCTGTAAAGGAGAAAGTATTTGGCTCAGCTCTTTCCAAAGTGGACAAATCGTTTGCCGATTCTTGTTTTAGCCGGATTGGTTTTCCTGCTGGTTTTTATTGTTTTTATATTCTGGTATTATGCAACCCCCAAATATCTCGAAGTTGGTTATCGCCCCGAACAGCCTGTACCCTACAGTCATAAATTACATGCCGGTGACATGGGTATGGATTGTCGGTATTGTCATACAAATGTGGAACAGTCGGCACATGCTAATGTACCTTCTACGCAAACGTGTATGAATTGCCACACCAACGTGGCGACCGAAAGTGAGAAGTTGCTTTTAGTAAGAGAAAGCTGGGCATCGGGCAAACCGATTGAGTGGGTTAGAGTGCATAGTCTTCCCGATTATGCCTATTTCGATCATAGTGCACATATTACGGCCGGCGTTGGTTGTGAGTCCTGCCATGGTAATGTAGCGGCAATGGAAGTGGTTGAACAGAAAAAACCATTAAGCATGGGCTGGTGTCTGGATTGTCACAGAGAACCGGAAATGCATTTGCGTCCCCGCGAAGATATAACCAAAATGAACTGGACGCCGCCGCCCGATCAGATGGACTTTGCTAAGAAAATAATTGAAGAAAAAAATATTTCACCACCAACAGATTGCTCGGGATGTCATCGATGAGTATGAAAAAAGAACTTAAAGGTAAAGACTACTGGCGCAGTTTAGATCAACTGGCCGAAACCGATGAATTCAAATCGTTTCTGAACCGCGAATTTCCGGAAAATGCTTCGGAAATGACCAACCCTGTTTCCCGCCGGAAATTTTTATCTCTAATGGGTGCATCAATAGCCTTTGCCGGTCTGGCCGGGTGCCGCAAACCGGTGGAGAAAATCGTGCCTTATGTGAATGCCCCTGAAAATATAAAACCAGGCATAGCCAATTATTATGCCACATCGATGCCTTTTGGCCTGGATGCTCAGGGACTTTTAGTTGAGAGTCATGAAGGCCGACCCACAAAGGTTGAGGGCAACGATAAACATCCATGGACAAACGGAAAATCCAATGCCTGGATACAGGCTTCGATACTGGGTTTATACGATCCGGATCGGTCCAAAGCGGTTTTACAGGATGGAGTGGAAAAACAATGGGAAGATTTTGTCGAACACTGGCGACAGATCTATTTCAAGTTTAGGGAAACCAAGGGACAAGGATTGGTCGTGCTAAGCGAATCTTTTGCCTCGCCGACTTTGTTCCGCTTGTACGAAGCGTTTAAAAAGCAATTCCCCGCAGCACAATGGTATGCCTATGACCCCATTAGCGATGAAAACATCTATGAAGGGATCCGGCTGGCTACAGGATCAAATTATCATCCCATCTATGAATACGACAAAGCCAATGTCATACTTTCACTGGGTGCAGATTTTCTTTTGACAGAAACCGGCAGTGTACGGGCCAACCAGGGTTTTACAGCAGCCCGAAAGGTGGAATCAAGCAATGACACAATGAATCGTCTGTATGTTGTTGAAAATTCGTTTACTATAACAGGCGGTATGGCAGATCACCGCATGCGTTTGGAAAACCGGTATATACCCGATGTTTTGGTAGCCCTGACACAAAGACTTAAAAAATCAGGTTTAAAGGTTGATTCAATGCTGGTACCTCCATACTCACCGGTAATACAGGTGGATGAACAATGGCTGAACGCGGTTGCCGATGACCTGATGAAGAATAAACGGCAAAGTATAATTTTAGCCGGGCGGAATCAGCCGTCATGGGTGCATGCACTAACCCTAGCTCTGAATCAGGCTCTGGGTAATTTGGATAAGACGATTGTTCTGAAACCGATAAAAGATACTCTGATTGGCGACCACCAGCAGCTGAAAACATTGGTGCAAACCATGCATAATGGGCAGGTGGATACATTGTTTATCCTGGGCGGTAATCCGGTTTACAACAGTCCCGTGGATTTATCGTTTTCATCGGCATTGAAGAATGTGCGAAAGGCCATTCATCTTTCAACCCATGTTGATGAGACATCGAAACAAGTGCAATGGCATATCCCGTTAACCCATTATCTGGAAAACTGGTCGGATACCCGTTCAATGGACGGCACAATGTCCGTAACGCAACCTCTTATTGCACCTTTGTTTGGTGCCCATAGCCTGCCGGAAGTACTCGAACTTATGACAACCGGTAACAATAAACGGGGGTATGAAGTTGTTCGGGAAACATGGAAAAGCCGAACCGGCCTGAATGATTTTGAAAAAAAGTGGAACCGTATCTTGCATGACGGGCTTTTAACCAACAGCGCAGTAGCCAAGGCTAAGGTGTCCATCGATAAGGATTCCTTAAGTGCATATCTTAAAAATATTACACACTCTGAAGATTTACCGGATATAGACAATATGGAAGTGGACTTCGCGGTATCGCCCGCGGTTTATGACGGACGTTATGCCAACAACGGATGGCTGCAGGAGATGCCCGATCCGGTAACAAAGATGGCCTGGGATAATGCCATACTGCTGAGCCCGAAAGCAGCCGAGGCATTGGGTGTAGTATCTCAGGATGTCGTCAAGCTAACCTATAAGAAGCAGACACTGGAGATGCCGGTTTTGATCATGCCGGGACAGGCCGATTATTCTGTGGTTGTTCCTTTGGGGTATGGCCGAAATGCAGCCGGACGAATAGGCGATGGTGTGGGGGTTAACACATACCTGCTGCGGCATTCCGACGGACCATACACCGATATGGGATTAACAATCGAAAAAACCACAAAAACCTATACCTTGGCGAATACACAAGATCATTGGAGTATGGAAGACCGGCCTCTGGTAAGAGAAGCGACCTTAGAGGAATTCAAAAAACACCCGAAGTTTGCGGCCGAGATGGTTGAGCATCCACCACTGAAATCCCTGTGGGAAGAGCACAGTTACGATGAAGGCTATCAATGGGGGATGACCATTGATCTGAACGCCTGCACCGGTTGTAATGCCTGCGTCATTGCCTGCCAGAGTGAAAACAATATACCGATTGTGGGTAAAGAGCAGGTGGCGAAAGGCCGGGAAATGCACTGGATTCGATTGGACCGTTATTTTTCCGGCGATATCGATGATCCGGAAATGGTCTATCAGCCGGTAGCCTGTCAGCATTGTGAGAACGCCCCCTGTGAACAGGTTTGTCCGGTAGCGGCCACCGTTCATGACGAAGAAGGTTTGAATGTGATGACCTATAATCGATGCATTGGTACCCGCTATTGTTCCAATAATTGTCCTTACAAGGTTCGGCGGTTTAATTTTTTCAATTATACAAATGATATGAGCGAAGTTATTCAGATGGCCCAAAATCCGGATGTAACAGTTCGCTCAAGAGGAGTAATGGAAAAGTGTACATTTTGCGTACAACGCATCAGTGAGGCCAAAATCAGAGCAAAAAATGAAGAACGCAAGGTTCGGGACGGGGAAATTGTTACCGCTTGTCAGCAGGCATGTCCCGCTAATGCAATCGCATTCGGTGACATTAACGATTCCGAAAGTGTTGTTTCAAAAATGAAAAATCTGGATCGTAACTACACCATGTTAGCAGAACTTAATGTACAGACCAGAAATACATTTCTGGCGAAATTACGCAATCCGAATCCGGAATTAGAAAAAGCATAACCAATAGTGAAGGAAAATGAATAGGGAGAGCTGTGAGTAATTCAACAAAAAATTCATCGGTAATGTTGGATAACACCCCGCTGGTTCTGGGCAACGAAACATTTAGTTCGATTACCGACCACATCAGTTCTATAACGGAACGAAAAGCGCCCAAACAATGGTATTTACTGCTGGCGCTGGCATCATCCCTTGCCTTGGTACTTTTCGGTATGATCGGCTATCTGTTTTGGGAGGGCACGGGTATCTGGGGTATTCAAAACCCGGTAGGATGGGGATGGGCCATTGTTAACTTTGTCTTTTGGGTTGGTATTGGCCATGCCGGCACCCTGATTTCCGCCATATTATTTTTGTTACGTCAGAAGTGGCGCACTTCCATCAATCGCTTTGCCGAAGCGATGACGCTGTTTGCCGTTTTGGCCGCCGGGATATTTCCGGCCATTCACGTGGGCCGGGTTTGGGTGGTTTACTATATGTTTCCTTTGCCCAATCAAATGCAAATGTGGCCTAACTTTCGCAGTCCGCTGCTATGGGATGTGTTTGCCGTCGGCACCTATTTTACAGTATCATTATTATTCTGGTTTACCGGTTTGGTACCGGACCTAGCCACGTATCGGGATCGGGCCAAAACCAAAATCAAGAAAATGGTATTTGGTATCTTATCGCTGGGCTGGCGTGGCGGCAACCGGCAATGGAAACATTACGAAATGACTTATTTACTTTTGGCCGGTCTGTCCACACCGTTGGTTCTTTCGGTGCACAGTGTGGTAAGTACGGATTTTGCTACAAGCGTTATACCGGGATGGCATACCACTATTTTCCCGCCCTATTTTGTAGCCGGTGCTATTTTTTCCGGATTCGCAATGGTCATGACTCTGGCCATCATTGCCCGTAAAATTTATGGACTGGAACATCTGATAACGATGAAGCATCTGGATAATATGAATAAGATTATTCTGTTAACAGGTATGATAGTGGGATTTTCCTACGGAATGGAGTTTTTTATTGCCTGGTACAGTGGTAATCCCTATGAACAGTTTGCTTTCGTCAACAGAGCTTTTGGGCCCTATGCCTGGGCCTACTGGATAATGGTCAGTTGTAATGTACTCATCCCCCAGCTGTTCTGGTCGAGAAAAATACGCCGGAGCATACCGGCAATGTTTATAATATCAATTTTTGTAAATATAGGCATGTGGTTTGAAAGGTTTGTTATAGTCGTTACATCTTTATCCAGAGATTTCCTGCCATCGGCTTGGGATTACTTCACCCCAACGATCTATGATATTGGGATGTTCATTGGCTCGTTCGGCTTATTTTTTACTCTGTTTTTATTGTTTGTTAGATTTTTGCCTATGATATCCATGTCCGAAGTAAAAGGTGTATTGCCCCAGGCAGACCCCCATTATTATGATCATGAGCACGATACTCGCAAAGGAGGGCAGCATGTCTAAGCAAAAAGTAGTTGGCTTGTTAGCTGAATTCCCCCATCCGGGAGCCCTTTTAAAGGCGGCGGAAAAAATGCGCGAGGCTGGTTTTCAAGACTACGATTGTCACTCACCGTTTCCTATCCATGGCATGGACCAAGCCATGGGTGAAAAACGCAGTCCACTGGGGTGGATGGTTGGCATACTGGCATTTATCGGATTTACAGCCGGAATGACTTTAGAGTGGTGGACCAGCGCCGTAGATTATCCACTGGTTATTTCCGGCAAACCGTTTTTCAGTTATCCGGCTTATGGGCCGGTGGCTTTTGCCTTTATGGTGATTTTTGGAGCGTTCACAGCGGTCCTGGGGATGTCTGTACTCAATAAATTGCCCCGTTTTCACCATCCTGTATTTTATTCGGATCGGTTTGCCAAAGCCAGTGACGACGGATTTTTTGTCAGCGTGGAAAACACAGACCCTCAATTTGATACAGAAAAAACACGGGTTTTTCTGGAAGAAATCGGCGGACAGCATGTCGAATTACTGTTAGAAACCGATGAAGAACAAGCGCTAGAAAATGAATGATTGGGAAAGTAATATGCAATATAATGTGTTGATTGTGTTTTTAGTTAGTCTGATCGTTTTAAATGGATGCTATCGGGGAAGGCCTTCAGAGGATCCGCCCATACATGTTAATCCCAATATGGATTGGCAGCCTAAATACGAGCCCCAGGAAGAAAGTGCTTTTTTTGAAGATGGGTCGGCCATGCGCATGCCCGTACCGGGCACCATAGCCCGGGGTGAATTGCGTGAAAATTCAACCTATTATCGAGGTAAAAATGAACAGGGTGAGTATGTTGACGAGATACCTGTACCGGTAACCATGAATTTACTGCAACGCGGCAGAGAGCGTTACGATATTTATTGTGCCACATGTCATAGCCGCGTTGGCGATGGAAACGGCATCGTGGTTCAAAGGGGATATCCGCCGGCGCCTTCGTTCCATCAGGATTATATAAGAGAGTATCCTGACGGCCAAATCTATGATGTGATATCCAACGGTATACGTAATATGCCTGGATATAAACACCAGATTCCGGTAAACGACCGGTGGGCTATTGTGAGTTATTTCAGAGCGTTACAACGCTCTCAATATGCCGAGAAAAACGATGTGCCCGTAGAAAAGCTGGATAACATAAAATAGAGAGCTCCTATGAAATTTGATAGTCAAACATATCGAGTTGAAACCGACAACCAATTGGGCTTCAAAATTCTTATTGCCGGCATTGCAGCCCTCCTGCTGAGTGCTATCGGATATTTTACGCATTCCAAACAGTTTTTTTTCTCCTATCTGGTAGCTTACACCTTCTGGGTTTCCATCGGACTGGGTGGGTTGTTTTTTGTCATGCTCAGTCATCTCACCGGAACGGTATGGGGAATTGTGCTGCGACGGATCATTGAAAGCATAATGATGGCGTTACCGGTTATGGCCATCTTTTTTATCCCTCTTATTTTCGGTTTTCACGATCTGTATCACTGGTCCCATGCCGAAGCAGTGGCCGAAGATCCGCTATTACAAAGTAAGGCACCCTACCTTAATGTACCTTTTTTTATTATCCGAACCGGTATTTACTTCGGAATTTGGTATCTGCTGGCCCGAAAATTATATGCCCTATCGCTACAGCAGGATGAACAACCGACGAATGAGCAAATTGTAAAGATGCGCAGAGTAAGTGGGCCGGGGATGGTTTTATTTGCAGTCACAACGGCGTTTGCTTCATTTGATTGGATTATGTCGCTGGATGCCCATTGGTATTCAACGATTTTTGGTGTGTATTTTTTTGCCGGTAGTTTTTTGGGTGCACTTTCCTTTCTGGTCATCGTAAGTGCCTGGTTACATAATAAAGACATTTTAACCGGAACCATAACCATTGAACATTATCATGATCTGGGCAGGCTAATATTTGCATTTGTCATATTTTGGGGTTATATGGCATTTTCCCAGTTTTTTCTGATATGGTATGCCAATATACCCGAAGAGACCATTTGGTATCAGCACCGGTGGACCGGTTCCTGGAATATCATCTCTTTATTTCTTGTAATCGGTAATTTTCTGATTCCTTTTGTTTTATTGATGCCCAGGGCCATTAAGCGCAATCGCAATAAAATGTTTGTTCTGGCCATATGGATATTGGTCACTCATTGGGTGGATTTATTCTGGTTGATTACACCCAATTTACATCATCATGGCGCGCATTTTTCATGGATGGATCTAACATTATTCGTTGGAATGGGCGGGATTTTTGTGTCCTTGTTTTGGAAATATTTAACGAAAGGAGCGTTGGTACCTGTTAAAGATCCAAAATTACAGGAATCAATACAGTTTTCCAATGCATAGTTACGGAAGGAAGTAAAAACAATGACGCATCAACAAAAAGATAATTACGAAAAAAGAGATGTTAATGTCACCAAAATTGCAGGCGTTACCATTGTGATAATTGTATTCCTGGCCGCTGTACTTATCTTTTTGAGTGAATTTTTTATATTCAGTAAAGAAAAAATGATTTATGAAAACGTTTTAAAACCGGAATCGGTTCAATTAAGAGATTTAAGAGCTAAAGAAGACAAATTACTCAATACCTATGAAATTGTTGATGAAGCGGAAGAAATATACCGCATTCCTGTTTCCAGAGCCATGAAATTGGAAGCCGATGAAGCTTATCAAAAGAGAAAAGATGAGACGCTGAGGTGATATCATGTTAATAAAACGAATTGTCTTTTCGGGCCTGCTTCTTTTTATTTTATTGATAAACGGAAATGGACAGACCGTTCAGGAAAATGTCGATGAGTTACAAAATATTGATGTACAAGAACATCTGGGTGACAACATTCCCTTAGATTTATCTTTCCAGAATGCCGTTGGCGACACCGTGCAACTGGCCTCCTATTTTGGAGGAGAAAAACCAGTGGTATTGGTTTTAGCATATTACACCTGCCCAATGCTGTGTACACTGGTTTTGAATGGTCTGACGGAAGTTGCCGGCAAAGCCGATTTGGACTTTGGTGAAGATTACCGTATTGTAACGGTGAGCATCGATCCATCCGAAACACCGGATCTGGCTCTATCCA
>WJIP01000198.1 GCA_014730185.1 Caldithrix sp.
TCTGGAAAATTATGATTTACATTATTTAAAAAATCAAAGTTTTTTTTATGATCTGGAAATTCTGCTCAAGGCAGCTTTTGACAAACGTCCGGGATTTTAGAAAATAGTGTAAATAAAGGGCGCCAAAGCACTACCCTGTGTGAGCACAATCAGAAGACCGAGAGCCATCAAAATAATCACAATCGGTAGCAACCACCACTTTTTATGACTTCCCAGAAAATGCAGATATTCAGCAATAATTTTGAATTTGGCCAAAATGTTATCCTTTACTAATACATTTTTTCATAATCCGATTTTTGATGACGTACATCGTGCCAGTAACTGTCCGCTTTATCTGTAAACCGGTGATCCATTAAGCGCTTTCCAAACAATTTTAAAATAAAGCCGATTGGTGTCAATACCGCATAAAACACAAGCACCATAAGCAGCCTGGATATCAGCCAACCCAGAGACAATGCCAGCGTCATCCATATCTTATACAGCCATACGATTCGTTTTGGTATCATGAGGCCACTAAAGGCTAATCCTAAACCGATAACCAACAGGAAAATAGCGGACAGCGTTGCGGTGTTAAATTGAAGCCAGACGCCGAGGAGTAGAAGAATAAAACCAACCGGTAGTGCGAAATAACGAATATTCTTAACTGAAACAGGCAATGCCGTCAGTTCTTGTTTGATATCCTCAATCGGGTTCATATGCGGTTTCCCAATTTAGGGTGGCATGTGTTTCGGGTTGTTCATTTTTGACCAGCACATAATTGCCCAGCACTAGAACGTCCATATCGGTACGCATAAAACATAGATATGCATCCAGAGGAGAGGCTACTATAGGTTCTCCCCGAACATTAAATGATGTATTGACCACTACCGGACATCCGGTTTTAACAAAAAAGCGATTGATCAGAGCGTAATAGCGGGGGTTGTCTGTCTGACTGACCGTTTGAATGCGGGCGGAGTAATCCACATGTGTTACGGCAGGTATCACGGACCGCTTTATATTTAACTGATCCAATCCCACTCTGTGGCGGTCTGTTTCGGTAACCGGAAGGCGCTTATCCTTTTGCACATCGGCAACCAGCAGCATGTATGGACTGCTGTGGTCGATAGCAAACCAGTTTGATGCTTGCTCTGCCAGCACGGATGGGGCAAACGGACGGAAGCTCTCTCTGAATTTAATTTTTAAATTCATACGCCGTTGCATGGTTGCCGAACGGGCATCTCCAATAATGGAACGGTTGCCCAGTGCTCTGGGACCAAATTCCAGTCGGTCCTGAAACCAACCGACAACATTACCCTGAATAATGTAATCGCTGACGGTATCAAATAATTCAGCGTCCGATAGCGACTGATGGGGCAATTGATACTGATTCAGAAATTGCTCGATTTGTGCGTCGGAGTAATCCGGACCGAGCAGAGATGCCTTTTGCCGGTCTTTCTTGTGGGGGGTAGGCCGCACCGGTTGATTGTGATGATGATGCCAGGCGATCAACGCAGCGCCCAATGCTCCGCCGGCGTCCCCGGCAGCCGGCTGTATCCAAATATCATCAAATAATCCCGATCGCAAAAGTTTACCATTGCCTACACAATTGAGGGCGACCCCGCCGGCCAGACACAAATTGGACTGACCGGTTTGGTTCTTTACATGTCTGGCCATGCGCAGCATAATCTCTTCCGTAACTTCCTGCACCGATCGGGCGGTGTCCATGTAATGTTGTGTAATTGGCTCACCCGGTTTTCGCCCCGGATGTCCAAATAATCGCTCAAAATGGTTATTGATCATTCGCAATCCGAAAGGATAGCTAAAATATTTCATATTCATTTTAAACGAACCGTTATCCCTTAAATCAATCAAATTATCGAAAATGCGTTGGACATATTGCGATCTTCCGTAAGGTGCCAGTCCCATCAGTTTATACTCGCCGGAATTGACTTTAAAGCCGCAGTAAGATGTAAAAGCTGAATATAATAATCCCAGCGAATGTGGAAAATGCAGTTCCTTTAAAATGCTAACCCGGTTATTTTGCCCGATGCCGAAAGAAGAAGTTGCCCATTCGCCCACACCATCGATGGTTAAAAAAGCAGCCTGGGTAAAGGGTGATGGAAAAAACGCTGAGGCGGCATGCGATTCATGATGCTCAGGGAATAAAACAGGTCCATTGTATCCGATTTCTTTTGCGATCAGATCCGGTATCCATAATTTTTGTTTTAGCCAGAGAGGCATAGCCTTCAAAAAAGATGGTAATCCACGCGGAGCATAGGTTAAATAGGTTTCCAGAATGCGATTAAATTTGATGAATGGTTTATCGTAAAAAGAAACAGATGACAAATCCTTGGCTTGTATTCCGGCTTTGGATAAACAATAATTTACGGCCTGTGTAGGAAAAGCGTGGTCATGCTTGATCCGTGAAAATCGTTCTTCCTGAGCGGCCGCAATTATCTCTCCGTCCTTAACAATAGCAGCAGCCGAATCGTGATAGTATGCCGATATACCTAATATCCACATTAATGTTCTCTCTCAAATGGTAAATTAAAAGTGTACTGAAATCTGATGATTATTGCAAGTGATTAGGGACAACCGCCCTTGGTGAATCAATCAACGCAAATACAGGGCATATCGGATAAAATTATTTAGCTTTCGGCCGGGCACTCAGAAAAGGTAAAAATATTCGGGCGAACGCAATTTGGTCTTTTGATAAATGATTTTGCGTATGGTCTCATATTGCAGATAAGGGTACTCATCCTGCAATATTTCAACGGCATGGTTTGTGGCATACTGCTTTTTCAATTGTTTAAAGCGTTGCCGTATTTTAAAATCCCGAACGCCTTTTTCCTTAATTAAATTGTTTTCAACCAGAAAACGGAAGATATGATCGGGAATGTGGGATTTAAGAGGATTTTTCACCATGTTACGCCTCCATAATTGATTTAAACAGGATTTTACGGTAACAAGGTGATGCGCTATAAACACTCCTTAAATGTGATACTTTTGTTTATACAGTGCTTTAAAATTAGTATGGACGAACCCAATTAGCAAGGGAAAAATTTATACCCTAGTTCCCCTAATGCTCTGTAGTATTCAAACGATTAACACTATAAGTTCGTTCAATTAACCTATTTGATTCAATCGGTCTTTTTTTTAAATTAACACTTTATCAAGGAACCCTTAATTAAACGTATCAAAATTAAATTAAAGAGTTGGATTAGCATCATGAAAAACGAATTGGTTAAAGTACGGCGTTTTTTTAAAATTTCTTTGGTTGCAACTATAACCACCTATTTTTTAATCTTTGTGGGAGGACTGGTACGGGTATCCGGGGCGGGTTTAGGGTGTCCGGATTGGCCCAAATGTTTTGGCCGGTGGATTCCCCCGACGCACATCAACCAGGTACCCGACCATATCGATGCCAGCATGTTCAACTTCACTCTGGCCTGGATTGAATACATCAATCGTTTGATCGGTGTTATTGTGGGATTGTTAATACTTATAACGGCGGTTTATGCCTTAAAAAACATGCGGGCTTATCGTAAAATTACCGTGATTTCCATAACAGCTCTCATTTTAGTCGCCCTTCAGGGGTGGCAGGGCAGCCGCGTGGTGGCCAGTGCGCTGGAGCCCATTACAGTTACCGTGCATATGTTGTTGGCCTTTTTGATCGTAAGCTTGTTGTTATATGCTTCACTGAAAAGCTATTTTCTGCTGTATCCTCAGAAACACATAAAACAACCGGCCAGTGCCAAAATTATGATTTTTGTTCTTTATGTGGTAACGATTGTACAGGTGGTTATCGGTACACAGCTTCGTTCTCAGATTGAAACGATCAATGCCGCTTTGCCTTTGCTTGAAGCCTCGGAATGGTTAAGCCGATTGGGACCGGTCAATCAGGTGCATATTATCCTGGGTATCCTGATGTTGATATTATCTCTGATTATGTTTCAAAAAGTATATGATGGTCGCGTAGAAAATCAAGCTCTCTTAAACGGCAGTCTATGGACCTTCAATGGTCTGATCATATTACAATTGTTCGTGGGGTCTGTCCTGTTTGTGATGGGTTTGCCGGCTTTAATGCAGGTTATCCATTTATGGCTGGCCAGTTTTATGGTGGGTGCCATATTAATTATTTTCACAACGGTTTCAACCTCTGAAAAGGAGTTATCATGAAATATCTGAAATGGATTATCGGCATATCGGCAGTTGTTTTTGTGCTCCTGATAGCATCATTTTTTATTATTCAACATGCACAACAGTCCGTCGGTGAGGATCTGCCAAAATTGTATGAAGTGCCGGAATTTACATTTATGCAGCAAAATGGCACAACGTTTTCTAAAGCGGAGCTTCTGGGAAAAGTCAATGTGGTCGATTTTATTTTCACCAATTGCAAAGGACCCTGCCCCATGATGAGCACGCGTATGGCTGAAATGTATGAAGCGTTTGCCAGCAGTAATAATGTTCAGTTTGTTTCCATCAGTGTGGATCCAGCAAGAGATTCATTGGAGACGCTGCAGGAATATGCTTCCCGCTTCAATGTAAATGATAATCGTTGGGCATTTTTACGTACACAAAAACCGGAGGTAGTTGATCTTTATGAAAACGGTTTCAAGCTGGGAGGTGAATTGCCTTACGAACACAGCACAAAATTTATCCTGGTTGATCGGGAAGGTGTGATCCGGGGCTATTATGACAGTGATGACAAAATCGGTCTGAAACATTTGTCCGAACATGTTAAAGCGTTGCTGAAAGGTTGATTATGGCTGTGAACGATTTATCGACGGTAAACGCGGTTTTAAATATGCTCAGCACCGTATTTTTGATTATCGGTTATTATTATATTCGAAACGGAAGGCGGGATAAACACAAAAAAATGATGTTAACGGCCCTTAGCCTATCCGCATTGTTTTTAACGTCCTATTTAGTGTATCATTACTATGTGGGCTCCGTTCCTTATCCGTACCAGGACTGGACAAGAATTTTGTATTTTATCATCTTAATACCTCATATTATCTTGGCCGCAGTAATGGTACCGTTCATTTTAATGATTGTGTGGTGGGCGTTGAAAGAACAATTTGATAAACATAAAAAATTGGCCCGATGGGTGTGGCCGGTTTGGATGTATGTATCCATAAGCGGTGTAATTGTGTATGTAATGTTATATCGATTGTAAAACAGGCAACATAATAGCAACCAACAGGAATCAATCGTTGGCCGCTTTTGTTTTCTTAAATTAATCGGTTAACCTTCTTTTTTGGGATTGATTAATGTTCAACGATGCGCAAAATGAAAAGCTCATTCTACTGGTAGATGATTATCCTGATAATCTCTTGGTTTTGAGTAAAATGCTGCGTGATGCCGGTTACACCTTAGCGGTGGCCCAAAGCGCAGATGAAGCTTTGGAAATAATAAAGGATAAATTACCGGCATTATTTATACTGGATATCATGATGCCGGATATGGATGGTTTTGAGTTGTGCCGGCAATTAAAACAGAATGATCGGACAGCTCATACACCGGTCATATTTTTAACGGCACTTGATGATGTGGACAATAAAGTTAAAGCTTTCCGCGCGGGTGGCACCGATTATATCACTAAACCCTTTTCCCGTGAAGAAGTGCTGGCGCGGGTAAATGCGTTATTCGATCGCATGCAAATGCAAAAAAAGCAGCAGGAAATTGAACGCCGGCTGATGGAAGTACAAAAATTCAAGTCAATGGAAAACATGGCCGGTGCTATTGCTCATAATTTTAATAACTTATTGATGGTAATTCTGGGAAATTTAGAATTGATTGCTTCAAAGTCGGCCAACAATGCAGATATCATGAACTTTTTGAATGATACGCGTGAAGCGGCCAATCGCGCGGCCAGTATCAGCGGGCTGATGCTGACTTATGTCGGTCAGAGGATCGGCGAATTCAAATCCATTTTAGTTAACCACCTTGTTCGGGACAGCCTGGATTTACTGCGCGCATCTTTAAAGGAAAATATAGAGCTTGTGGTACAGATGAGCGATGAACGGTTGATGTTCAGCGGTGATTGGGCACAGTCACAACAGGCTTTAATCAATGTTTTTCAGAACGCTGTGGAAGCCATAGGTGATAATGATGGCCAAATAATTCTTCGCACCGGATCTATGCAGTGTGATTCCGCGTGTTTCAATCATCCATTTGATCTGGACGAATTTACAGAAGGGAAATATGTTTATTTTGAGATTGTCGATGACGGGGTCGGTATGGATAGCGAAACATTGAACCGCATATATGATCCCTACTTTTCATCAAAATTTACAGGGCGGGGATTAGGCATGGCGGCTGTTTCCGGAATTATACGCTCACATTCGGGAACGATTTTAATTGATACGCAACCTGATGAAGGGACCGGGGTACGCGTTCTATTACCTGCATTAGATGATTCCCGGGTTGAACGATCTGAAACGTCATCAGGCGATTTTAGTCGTGATGAATTCGGTCAGGTTTTGTTGATAGAACAGGATGATTCACTCAATAAAGCTGGAGCAAAATTATTGACCTCCCTTGGATTCCATGTGAACACAGCAGGTGATAAACCTGCGGCCTTACAAATTTTCGAGGAACGAAAAGATAATATCCTGTTGGTGATCGTGGATTGGAATTTGCTGAAAGCTGAAAGTTTTAAACTGTTGAATGAACTGCGCAGCCTGACAGCGGATGTTAAAATAGTAATCGCGAGTCACCATCCCGAAAGGGAAATTCGGGAAGAGTTGGATCGATTAGAGGTCAATGGTTTTTTGCAAAAACCATTTGTCACCGATGAAATAAAAAATAAACTCAGTTTGCTGTTATAATTATTTTATATCCGGGTCATTATCACCAATCTCCATAAGCTCTATTGGAACGCCGTTATGTTGGATCATGGCCACTTTAATGTTTTCGGAGGGGGATGTAACTTCGGTTATCATATCCTTACCGGCTAAGGCTTCCTGCAAATTGTCAACAACAAATGCAACATGGGGAAACCTTTGTATGAGGGGGTGTACCGGACTGTCATCCTCAAAACGCATCCATTCGATGCCGTAAGGGCTGGATTCAAAACCGGAAACATACATCTTTAATGAAGCAATGTAGGTTTCATTTTCTCGGGTCACGTTTGTCGGTATACCCGTATGATGATAACTCCATTTCAGGCGAGTAGTGGCATAGGGTAATTCGTGATCTTCTCGTTTGGGAATTTTATTCTCCTGGAATTGTCTCATATTGATGGTCTCCTAAAAATACACTGATCGGATCGTTGTACGGATTATGGCTAATTCTTTGTGATTAGCGGTATGCTCCTTTTTCGATCCATCAGGGTTATGGATAATTATCAAAATAGATAATGGCACTATGCATTGTTTTATGCTCTAACTATAATCGTTAACCGAAAAATGAATTTTGAATATGATACCCTTGATAAAAATAACATCCGTATTTTTGATTGTAAAACTGATACGGTTCTTATCCGTATCGGAATTCGTCTAAACATGTTCTATTCGATTATTCGAAATGTGTGATGCCGTAATCACATTTGCATCTGTTATTCCCTGGAGCGAAACGAATCGGGAATCGAAAACGCCATTAAACCATTAATCCATTAATTCAACACTTCATTACTACGCACTTCCTTGCTCCATCACTCCTGTACTCCATTGCTCCACATCTCCAACCTTCCAGGACTCCATTTTCCCAATAATTCACCAATTCATTAATTCACCGATTCAATCTTCCATCACTCCATTACTCCACATGTCCAACACTCCATCCCTCCTTTTTCCCATTAATTCATCCATTCATTCGCTTTCCAGCACCACTTTCCCTGTGTTCCTGCGGTCTTCGATATACGCATGAGCCCGGCCGGCCTCGGCCAGGGGAAAGGTTTGATCCACATAAGGGCGAATCCAGCCCTCTTCGACGCCCTTTAGAATGTTTTCCATCCATATCTTTATCTTAGCGCCTTCGTGCCACAAATGGCCAACGTTGACGCCAAAGACGCCTTTGTTGCCGTTCATCAACGGGATGGGGTTGTATAGGGGAATCTGCGATAACAATTTTAAAAAGGGCAGAATTTTCCCTTTCTTATTACCCGATACGGTGGACACACCGAACATGCCCAGGCGTCCGGTGGAACGCAGGCACCGGTAATTCTTTTTCCAGTTCTTGCCGCCGATGGGATCGATGATCAGTTCGACGCCCCTTCCGTCGGTCAATTCCATGAGTTCTTTCTCAAAATCCTTTGTCCGATAATCGATGGCCTGATGCAGGCCGCGTTCTTTCAAAAAATTATGTTTGGCTGAGCTGGCCGTGCCGTAAGGGGTAGCGCCGATGTGCAAAGCGATGTCCAGTGCGGCCAGACCCACGCCGCCGCCGGCATTGTGGATTAATACAGACTCATCGGCACTCAGGGCGCCCATAACGAACAGGAGCTGATAGGCCGTCAGATAATTAACCGGCAACGCCGCTGCTTTTGGAAACGATAATGAGTTCGGTATAGAAAATACCTGGGTCATTGGAACACAAACTTTGTCGGCGTACCCCTTAAACCGGGTTAAGGCCAGCACGCGGTCGCCTTTTTTGAAATTGACAACATCTTCTCCGGTTTGATGAATGATCCCCGCGACTTCGTAACCAACCACGCACGGCGGTTTGGGAGCGTCGGGATACAATCCTTTGCGGGCTAATATATCGGCGAAATTGACGCCGCTGGCTTTGACGTCTATGACAACCTCTTTCGTCGACGGTTGGGGATCGTCTTTTTCCTGCATTTGCAGTACATCGATACCGCCATGTCGGCTTATAACGATTTGTTTCATACTTTGCTCTCTCTTGTTTCATTGTCATTTGATAAAAAGGTTCGGAACCAGTAAAAGGCGATCAGGGCCAAAAAAACGATGGTAACGATGGCAATCGAATTCGCAGCCGGGTGGGCGCTAAGGATAACCCGCCTGACCGATCTGAGAACCACCGGTATGGTAAATGCCAGAGGTATCAAGGCCAGCTCAAACCGGAATACGAATACATAAAGCAGCCAATAGACGAGCGATATAGCGACGCCGGATAATAACCAGTAGCCAATCGTGGTATCGGTCGATCCACTGACAATGATACCGACCAAAATAAAAAGGATGGAATAAAGCGCCCGCCGTTTTTGCCAATAACCGGTGAGCCGGTGCAAAGCCGTAAACATAAACAGATACAGGGTGGTCAACAAAATAAAACGCCACGCACTGTTAACGCCTTCCAGGAACGGCAGATAATTGGTCAGACTCGTATATTTAGCCCAGACCGGATTAAATGAAGGCTCAAAAGCGGAGACGATGGTTGAGACGCCAACCATGATTGCGCCTGTGGAGACGCCGCTGATGAGTAAAAGACTGCGTTTTGCCGGTATGGAAAAACCTTTCCAAACGCGGATGAAGCCGTTCAGTAAACCTACCGCCGCTGAAATGAACAGGAAACCAATGATGGGCAGGGCGATGGCGGTGAGCAATTGATTCTGATACGGTTCGGCAGTGGAAAAACCGGCCATGCTGCCGGGCAAACCGTTAAACAAATCGATTAAACGCAATCCCAACACCAGAACCAGGAAAGCAAGGAATACTCTGACCGAAAATTGTTTGCGGCTCCAATAGATAATGGCGATAACGATGCCGGTCAGAAACAACAGTAAGGTAATGATGTTTCTCAGCGAACCGAAAACGCTCATGAGACTTTGTTGGTTGCGTTCGTTTCGCTGCCAGTCTTCCGGCGCATGCACATAACGATAACCGTCCACTACCCGGGAGCCGGCGATTTTGACATCGATGCGAGCCTGGCCCTGATCCAGCGGATAATGGCCGGTATCGGCGTAGGTAAAGGTCCAGTCTGTGCGATTGGGCAGTTTGGACGGTGTGGCTGAAACTTCTTTTAAATTAGCCGTATCCAATTCGTATTTTTCTTTGATGAATGATTGGGCGATCCGGCGCGTAGAATCCGCTTCCAGGTTCGCTCCCGCCCGTTTTTCCGGCAGCTTATGTCTGAACCGCCGGACGTCACCGTTCCGATCAATGTAGACGCGATATTCTTCGGCGCGTTCGGCCACATCCCCGGTGAAGCGCACATAACGCACCATCCAGGCCGGCGGCGAAAGATATTGTCCCATTAATTTTTGATAATCGGCGGCTGAGCCTTCCTGCCACACGAAGCGGTCGTCCTGATCCAGTGGTTTGACCACCTTACTCAGACTCTGCCAGGATTGATCGAGATCGATTTGCCGGGATTGCAGCTCCCGGTCGGCAATGGTAATGGCCTGACTGCGATCCACATTCAGGGGCGGGGCGCTGTTTTTAAAATCGGATAGAAATATCCAGATCAACAAGCCTAGGATGCCCGCTATTAACAAACCGTTGCTGAATTTAACGGGCAGACCGCGTGTTTCCGGAGCTGGTTTTTCTTCGATGGCCGGGGCTTCTTCTTTAACCGGCGGCTGCCAGTTGTGGTTATAATCATCCCCTTTCAATTGTACCCATTTTCCTGTTCGAAGCCGGGATATCAAAACCACCCACAATGGAATCAAAGTTAACAGGATAACGATAAGCTGATCCACCCAAACGCCGGAAGCGGTGGATACGAACAGGGGCAGGGCAAACCACACCACATCGTAGGCAAAGTGCATGATGATGGCCGGCAGCAAACCGAAGAAATAATAGATCAAACCGAAACCAATGGACGGCAGAATCAGTTCCACCACCCGGGCGTAGGACGGCTGATTGGGATAATTGGCGTGACCGGCCCCGAAAATCACCGCCTGTAAAATAAAGGCGCCGACCACCCAGGCCGTTTTATGACCGAAACGGCGGCCTAACAGAACGGCGCCGGCGATAGGAATGGCCCGGAACAAACACTCTTCCATAAATCCGGCCTGCAGAGAAATAGCAATAGACTGCAGCCAGGGAAAATAGGAGGCCAGAACA
>WJIP01000016.1 GCA_014730185.1 Caldithrix sp.
AGGTCGTTGCTTTCCGGTCGATCATGGAACGGACTCCTTGTGTCTTACAATATACATCCGTAGAGTAAAGAAAAAAATAAATAGTTTCAACTCTTTTATTAAAGTTAGCGGCGGTCAACAAAGCTGTTTTAATAGGATAATGGGCTGTTCCAAAGGAATCGCTATGCGGAAGCCCATGACTATTGTGGCGACATTTATTCATTTCCGGGCTAACCGAAAACAATAAAAAATGCAAACCGCACTTTATCGATTTTTAGGTTGACTAACGTACACCTATTAATTAATTTGATGGTGTACTAACGTTCAATACAAAAAAGAAAAAGCCGATACCCATGGCCGCATTTGTGCATCTGCATACCCACAGTTACTACAGTCTGTTGAACGGCGTGCCTTCGCCGGAAGAGTTGGTCATAGCCGCCAAAAGGGCGGGCATGTCCGCCCTGGCCCTTACCGATCGCAACGGTCTGTACGGGGCCGTGGAATTTTATCAAAAAGCCCGGGAGGCCCGCATCAATCCCATCATCGGGGCGGAATTAACCCTGGACGATGGCTTCAACATCGTGCTTCTGGTGCAAAACGATACCGGTTACCGTCACCTGAGCCATTTGATTTCCGAAGGCCGTTTGCGGGGCGGGCACGGCGGCTTCCGGCTGTCCGCCAAACAGGTTCACAAATACAACGCCGGACTGACGGCCCTGTCCGCGGGCAACACGGGGAAAGTAAATGACCTGCTGGCCCAACGCAACATTACACAGGCCCTTGCCGAGGTGCGCCGCTGGCGCAACGCCTTTGGCGAGCGTTACTATCTGGAATTGAACCACATCGACGCCAGCGACACGCTCGTCAATCTGCGTTTGCGGGATATTGCCGTGGAACAGGGCGTCCCGCTGGCGGCGACCAACGATGTGTATTTTATCGACAGCAAAGACTGGCATCTGCGGCGCGTCTTGCAGGCTATCGATCAAAACACCGCTGTGGAAAACGTTGAGAATGCGGGCCGTTCCGAACAATATTTCAAAGACGCCGATGCCATGAATCGTCTCTTTAAATCCTTTCCCCAGGCTGTCAGCAATACCCTTAAGATCAGCCGTTCCTGCCCGTTTGATTTTCAACTAGGCAAGCCGGTGTTCCCCTCCATTGATCTGCCGGAAAAGGAAACCGGTTTCTCCTGGTTGTGGAAAAAATGCTTCCAAGGCGCTTCCCGGCGTTATCAACCGTTAACCGGCGCCGTCATCAAACGCCTGGAGTTTGAGCTGCAAACCATCCACAACCTGGGTTTCGCCGAATATTTTCTGATCGTCAAAGACATTGTCGATTACTGCCACCGACAGCACATTCCCTGCGTGGGCCGGGGCTCGGCCGCCGACAGTCTGGTGGCTTATGTCCTGGAGATCACCCAGGTCGATCCCCTGCGCCACAACCTCTATTTTGAGCGCTTTCTCAATCCCGAACGGCGCGATCCGCCGGATATCGATCTGGATATTTGCTGGAAAAACCGGGACCACGTGCTGGATTACGTGTATCAAAAATACGGTAAAGAGCGTACGGCCATGATCTGCACCTTCAATACCTTTCAGAACCGTTCGGCCATCCGCGATATCGCCAAGGCTTACGGTCTGCCCGAAGATGAGATCGGTAAAATCACCAAACACCTGCCCCACCGGGCGGCCCACGAGGTGGAAGAGGCCATCAACACGCTGCCGGAATTAAAAGAACTGCGCCACAACTTAACCGTGTATCAGGAAATCCTGAAGCTGGCCCGGCGCATCGCCGATTTTCCCCGCCATCTGTCCATCCATCCCGGCGGGGTGATCATCGCCCCCGATAACATCACCTACCACACGCCGCTGGAAATCGCCGGCAAGGGCATCATCATTTCTCAATACGACATGTACACCATCGAAAAATTGGGTCTGGTTAAGATGGATTTACTGGGCGTGCGTTCCCTGAGCATCATCACCGATTGTTTGAAGCTGATCCGCCGCCATTACGGATCGTCCGCCGAAACCGGCAGCGACCGGACGGAAGCATTGAAGGCGGCCCTTTTGCTCAAACAGAGTGCGGAACTTTCCCCGCTGGATTTAAAAACCATCCCCGAAAACGACCTGCAGGTAACGGCTTTTATCCGCTCCGGGGCGACCATGGGTTGTTTTCAACTGGAAAGCCCCGGCATGCGCGGTCTGCTTAAAAAGATGCGCATCGATGATGTGGACGATGTGATTACAGCCGTGGCCTTAATCCGTCCCGGCGCTTCCGGCAGCGGTATGAAGGATATTTACATCAAACGGCGGGCCGGACTGCAAAAGGTGCAGTACGTGCATTCCTCGCTGGCCCAGGCTCTGGATGAAACCTACGGCGTGGTCATTTACCAGGAACAGGTGTTAAAAGTGGCTCATTTTGTGGCCGGACTGTCCCTCAGTCAGGCCGATACTTTACGGCGGGCCATGACCAAGTCGCGGCAGAAAAACGAATTTATGAAAGTGCGCCGGTCGTTTATCGAAGGAGCGGTACAGCGCAGACTGCAAAAGGAACAGGCCGAAACGGTATGGAATTTTTTAGCACAATTTGTGGGCTACGGATTCAATAAGGCCCATTCCGCCACCTACGGAACGATTGCCTATCAAACCGCCTACCTCAAACATTATTTCCCTCTGGAATACATGTGCGCCGTACTCAACAACCAGGGCGGATTCTATTCGCGCATGGCTTATGTGGAAGAAGCCCGGCGTATGGGCATCCGATTACTGCCCCCGGATATTAACGCCTCCGGGCAGGATTTTACCTGCGACAAGGAACGCAACGCCATCCGCGCCGGTCTTGGCCCGGTTTTCGAGCTAACCCAAAAAACCATCAAAGCCATTATTGATGAACGGCGGAGCAAGCCCTTCGATCATTTACCGGATTTTATCCGTCGCACACGGGCGGGCGAAAAAGAATGCAGCCATCTCATCAAAGCCGGCGCCTTGCAGTCCATCGATGCCAGCGCCCCCCGCCTGCTGTTGATGAGCAAATTGTTTTTCAAAAACCGGAAAAAGGCGCTGGTGACGGAGTACATCGGTAAAGATGTTGTCTTAGAGTCCTTCAATCGCTATCAGAACATTATTAACGAGATGGAAATGCTGGATTTCGCCGTCACCGGCCATCCGCTCACGTTGTTCGAGGAGCAACTACGCCAGTACCCGCATACGTCATCGCGGGAGTTGGAAACCCACAACGGCCGGCGCATTACCTTTTGCGGCTGGCTGGTCACTTCCCGGCGGGTGGCTACCAGCAACAATCAGTTTATGAAATTTTTGACTCTGGAGGATAAACAGGGTTTGTGCGAGGCGGTACTCTTCCCTGCCGTGTATATCCGTTACGGCCATCTTATTCGCTCGCACGGGCCGTATTGCGTAACCGGCAAAGTGCAATCCCGGTTGCCGGGCGAGGCCAACCTGATTGTGGAGCGGTTAGAGGTCATCGAAATGGATAAACAGGAAGTGGAAGCCTTATTGCAACAAAAGCAACCGGCGTGGGAAAGTTAGCCACGAAGATGCTAGTTACAAAGATCAATGGCCACACATTTTATAACTTAGTTTCCAAAAAGCAAATTTTCATTCTTATTTTTCTATAAAAAACGCAGTCCTTCGCGCCTTAGTGTCGGAGCCGGCTATTAAATACAAAAGCCAATCCGAGGATTCTTACACAATCCAATAATTAAAAATGGGTTCGATGTTGTCTAGTATGGTTAGGCTACACACAGATAGTCATACGGCCCAGCGCCGAATCTAACCAAAACCGCGAAGCGGTTATACATCAGAGCCCAGGGTCGCGAAACACTCTGGGACAGAATAAAAACAACAAGTCTAAACCCTGAAAGGGTTTCAGAATGATTCCAGCACTGCACAATTTACCACCATCCATCCCGGACATAACGCTCATCGATTTCAACTTTTGACATATTCCTGCCAGGGATGTATGCGTTCTTCCCTAATTTCGTTATCTTGCAGAAAGGGCTCATTTAGGTTTCGTTGAAAACCTCATATGAAGATAAATCTGAACTAACGAGTGTGGTATATTAACGGACCCGGTTATCGAACCCTTTCAGGATTCCGGGTTTATCTCATCCTGGTTCCCAGGATGCGCTCCGCGAATCCTGCACTGTGTTGTGGAACGCCTTTGGCGTAATAGAACATATACCGTCTATGACTTGGAAATCGCCTCTCAGGTTTACCCACACAAAACGAATAGAACCTTAAAAATGAAACGTTTTTACAAATTCTTGAAATTCCGGACGCCAGTGATCGATGGTCTTCTGCGGTCCGGTGGCTTTCAAAAACCACGGCGCCTTTTCCGTTTCCACGATGGCGGCCAGCATGGCATAGTTCTTTTTCTCTTCTTTCGGGCCGCCCATCATCATCGACTTCGATTTCAAAAAGGTGCCGGTAACGTATACCACGGTAACGTCCAGACCGTCCACATCGATGGTTTTCTCTTCCGCTTTGGCAGCGGTTGAACCGCCATCGGGTTGTTTAAACTGGCCATACCAGCGATTTAAGTTCATCTTCACGGAGCCGCCGGCGCCGGGGAAAAAGAAAACGGCCATTTCGGCATCCTCTGCGCCGTCCACGCCCGGCCAGCGGTATTGGGCCTTGCGCATGGAGCTGGATGGTTTTTCCTGAACCCATTCATCAGGCGTAGAATATTTTAAAGCGATTCCGGTTTCACTAGCCTGATCGCTTTTTTGAGTCTTATTTTGTTGTTCCGATTCATCCGATGAGCACTGCAACAGCAAAAAAGAAGCAATGATCAGTGTCCAGGATAGAATTGATTTATGCATGGGACCTCCCTCATTAAAATCATCATGAATGTCTGAACCTTTGAGCAACGATGGGCTTAAGGTAATAATTCCTTAAACACGGAACAACCCTCCTTGAACAGAACAAGGAGGGTTGTGACCAGACCCGTTGCCCATGAGCGTCATCCTCTATCTCGGGTCCCTTGTATAAATAATCAACCGGTTTAGAAAACGGCTATAAAACAATGCTTTAATGGATTTCGATATCCGGATAAAAAGCACCCCAGGCAAACCAGAAAGCCATAAACGATTTGGTATTTTGCAAAGACCGGCCCTGATCCGGGCCATCGATAATATTGCCGAAAATATCGTACACATTACCGCCGGCATCTTCCATTACCGCCGGTAATTGCGCATCGGTGGCTTGCAATTCAATGGCATTGCCATCCGCATCCTGCCGGATATAGGCAACCATAAAATTCATGGACCGGCTGCCGGCGATGACCACGGGCACACCGTCAATTTGGTCATTGATGACATTAATACTGTTTTGGAAATCGTCAAATGTATAGGCTTTTGATCCCTGATCGGTGACCACACCCAATACCCGATCCTTGCGGGGTAACCGTTGATCGTCGTTGGTCACCGGAAACAGCAACCGATTGTTGTTGGTTTTATAATCCCCGTATGGATACGTTTGATACTGGCTGCTACTATAAATACCGGTTTGATTGGATAAAATTTCAACTCCCGGATATAATTTTTTCAAGGTAGCAAATGTGGTTTCAATAAGGGGCACTATTTTAGCATCCTCACCCAGAAATTCACCATGTACACTCTTCATTAACATCTGCGACCAGTAACTTTCCGTCAAGCGGTCGTATAGAATGAGATTGTTGTTGTAGAGCAGACCGGAAACCCCGTAGGTGGTCTCCCCGGCCGCACTCTCCGAAGACAGGTTTCTGTCGAAACCGACGGTTGAGCCGGTTAGCGGACAGTAGGACACACAGATTTCTTCGCTTAACACGTCATCATTGACAATCTCATGCCAGTTTAGGATGGCATGGGGATAAGCCCTGACTTTATCACCTTCCTTATAAATCACTACCAGTTCATCATTGGTCAAAAAGGTTGTATTTCCCACACCCACAAATGAAGGATCATCAATAGAAGGGATACCGTCCTGTCCGGGACCGCCGTCATAAATCTGATTGGTCGGTATCAGCCAATCGTCGTCATTACCACCAATCGACGATGAAGGATTTGATTCTTCCTGGCAGGAAATAAACAAGCTCAAAATGAGCAAAAATAAGCCATATCTAAACATAGTTTCTCCCTGTTTTATTAGAATTGTAATTGATAAAAGATAGATGCATCCAGCTTATAGCTTGTGGTTAATTGTACGCCGTTCAATTTACGATACACAGGCCATTCACCGGAAAAGCGCAATGAAAATTGACTGAAATTCAGATTAACTCCCGGTGAAACATATAACCACCGGCCACCGGTGTTCGACACGGACACCCCGCCGAATTCATCCATGGCGGTTTGGCGATAACGCGCGACTATGCTGAAATCAAACCGGGATAAAGTGCGGTAAGCGCCACCCACATTGACAACCCATTCGTTGCCGAAACGGTATCCGCTGAAATCCGAATTTTCCAATCCATAACGATTATTTGTACCATTTAAGCGAAACGAAGTGTTGAGAAAAATATTGGCTGTAATTTTCGGCAGGAAACCCTGATAGAGATACGCCCAAAACACGCCATCCCATGAGCCCGTGCCCGGCTGCATGTCGGCCGGCAGTAAAAAGCCGCGGTCTCTGAGATTCGATTTACCAGTGGGTAGTTTTAGCCCTGCTCCCAGAGCAATTTGTCGCTGCTGAATAATATTGAGGGGTAAAATATTATATTTAATCAGGATGAGAGCGTCTCCCATGCCATCCGTGGTTAACCGATTCAGGCTTTGTTGTTGATTGGGGCTGTTCAGACGCCGGGTTTGCTGTTGCCAGCTAAAAATACCGGTGACGGACCACCGTTGATTGATACCATAGGACAATTCCCAGATCAAAGATTGGCTTAGTCGCTGCCTGAAACCTTCAATTTTTTCGCTTCCACTGAACACGTCCTGTAACTGGTTATAGACATAGGTTACCGCCAGATGTCCACTGCCAGCAGGTGTGGTGGACACATCCATTGAACTGAGTAAAGGAGTCCCTGCCGAGCAACATGCCTGGCTGTACGATGGGTATGGCATAGATCCAAACATAATGGATATCAACAGTATGGCGTAAACTCGCATATTACTTTCCTCGCTTTTAGGGGTTAAACGTAGTCCATAGCCGTTCCTTTCATTGGATTCATAAAAAAAGAATAACAAATGATTAACAAAGTAAAAATTGATATAGATTGTATGTGGGAAAACTTAGAGTGAATTGTGTTTAATAATGCCCATCCATCCTGAATATTCCAATCAAACTATAAGAAAAGGCATATAAAGAGGACTGCTACTTATTTTAACAGAACCGACCAGATATGCAATGATGTATTATATCGCAATATAAAAATGCGGTCCTTTATAGTTCGTACTTTAAAATACCGATAGGATGGCTTGCCAGCGGTTAGAGGTCCTTCGAACCATTGATCGATGATTGTTTCTATAACCCACTTTTCCTGCTGATAATAAATGGCAACCGGCCGCTCTTCACCCCGATAACCGGCATAGCTGTCCACTTCTGCGATTTCAAAAATCAATGATTTTGTCATACTGCCTTGCCATTATTTACAGATAAATGTGTCAAAATGACATATCTACTGATTGGCCTTCTGGTTTGCTTTGTTTTTATTAATCTTTGTTTTATTTGAATTTAATTTTATTTCCGCATGTTTGGCATATCCTTTGTAATAATATAGAGTGAAATTTATCAATAAAAAAAAGAAAGTAAAGGAGGCATATTATGGCACTTGTACATTGGAATCCGTCACGTAATCTTCTCGGTTTAAGAGATGAAATGGACCGTTTATTTGAAAATTTTTTAACGCCTGAATGGCGAACAACCGAAGGGCAAGCCATTACACCTGTCCTGGATATGGAAGAAAATGAAAATGAGTATATTGTTTCAGCCGAGTTGCCGGGTATGAACAAGGATGATGTAAAGATTACTTTTCAGAACAATACACTGACTTTAAGCGGTGAAAAGAAAGCTGAAAAGGAGATCAATGAAGAAAATTATCATCGTGTTGAACGCCGCTATGGTAAGTTCTGTCGAACAGTTAACATCCCCGGTGAAGTGAAGAATGAGGATATCGAAGCATCATTCAATGATGGTATCCTGAAAATACACATGCCCAAGGCGGAAGAATCAAAACGCAGGCAAATTGAAGTTAAAGTGAAATAAGCACATTCATCGTTGACAAAGGCAGGCTGTTGGCCTGCCTTTTTTTATTGTGGAATCAAAGCGTTTAATAAGGAATCCCGCCAAACGTTTTCGCTGGCATCGTATATTCCGAAACCCGAACAAAATTCCCAATAGGCCCAACTGAATCCGTGACGTTCGGCTTCGCTTCTCACAAATGCCGTCCATTGCGTTCGATAACGCATATCCGCTTTTCGATATGCGCCGAACTCCCCCATAAATAACGGAACATCATGGGTGGCCGCCCACTGAGCAGCCTGTTTAAAATCGTTTCTCACTGCTTCTTTTTGTTCATGAGTGCCGGTCCAGCTTGTACCCATCCATGCATCACTTCCGTCGACCCATTCCGCTCCCTGGTGGGTAAACTCAAAAGGATTGTAATAATGAAAGGTAACAATGAGATTGTCATCCTGAGGCAAAACCAAATCCGCTAAGGCCCCTAATCCGCCCCATTCCGCTGTACCGACAATAAGGGTTCGTCTTGCATTCGATTTCCGAATTAATTTGATAGCCTCCGCCAGAAAAGTATTCCATAGGGCAGGATTCAGTTCATTGTGGGGTTCGTTGAGCACTTCAAAGAACAAATCTTCGGGATAGTTCTGATATCTCTGACCGATTTGCCTCCATAACGCCAGCAACCGATTTTTGTGTTTCAGGGGTTCGTTCATTATCGCTTCATAATGATGAATATTGATGACAGCGGCCAGATTATATTTAAAAGCCTGTCCGATGGCCCAGTCAACACGGGCGGCAAATTCACTGTCGATGGTATACGGGCTGTCGTTTGCAGCGTGGGCGGACCACCTTATGGGTATGCGTACAGCGGTGAAATTTTTAGCTTTGATTTCTTTGAAATAATTTTCCTGAAGATATACGCCCCAATCCCCTTCATTGGGCGCTTCCAGAGCATTACCCAGATTTACGCTCTGTGCTAATTTTGCATTTTGTTCGTAAACATCGATAGCATTTGGTTTTGTACCTTTATCGAAGTTAGTGCCGCTGTCCGCATTACAGGAAGAAGCGGATAACCACACCACGGCCGATAATAATCGAAGCGATAAACGTAATAACATAGGTATTTAAAAAAAGGCCGGCACATTTTATATATACCGGCCTCTAACTGCTTATTTTTCCTTTATGAATAAAAAGATAATTCCGGTAATAATCATGATACTCCCCCACCATATATCCGGGTGTGTATCCTGAAGAACAGTTTTTACTTCAGGAGGTGAGACAACATGCATTATACCGGCAATTAAAATCAGACCGCCAATAACAACCAGCATTAATCCGACAAAAAACCATATTGGCTTCATTTTTTTTACATTGTCTTCCTGCATATATCATCTCTCCTCATTACCAGTAGTAAATATTTAAAATGACTAAAACGATAACCGAAAGAATGGCCCAAAATTCCGGTTTTTTAAGCAAGGGCACCGCTTTTTGCACCGATTCCTCGGTGAGACCAATAACCAAACCCACCAATTCTTTATCGCCTTTTTTCCGGGTATGAAAACTAACCAGCACGGTCACGGCAAACGTAATCAACCAGGCCCACCATGCCCGCCAGAAATTAGCCGCCATGGCGCTGGATTCCGGCGACATGGTCATTACACTCTTGGTTAACCAATCGAAACGAACGGCCAAAAACAGGGTAAATGAAGAGACCATGCCCGATAACAAACCCCAGAAAGCGCCGTTAGCCGTTATCCAGCGCACGAACATGCCCAATAGCATAGTGGCAAACAATGGGGCATTCACCCAGCTGAAAATGGCCTGCATATAATCCATAATGGTCGGCATGCTCTTGGCCCAGTATGCCGTACCCACACTCAGAATAATACCGGCAACCGTGGCCACCCTTCCCATCCATAACAGATGCTTACCGGATGCTTTTTTATTGATGACCGATTGGTAAATATCGTAAGTCCACACGGTATTAAAGGCGCTGATGTTACCGGCCTGACCGGCCATGAAACCGGCCAGTAAAGCAGTTACCCCTAATCCGATCAATCCGCTGGGATAATAGCGGGCAATCAGCATCGGCAGAGCTGAGTCGTATTTGATCCGGCCACCTTCCTTTAACAGTTCAAAGCCGCTACCGGCATCCTTAGCCAGGATAATAGCAATCAAGCCACCCAGCACAACGATAAAGGGTAATGCCATCTTAAAAAACGAAGCCACCACCGGAGTCATCCGGGCTGATCTTAAGTCTTTGGAGGAAAAGGCCCGCTGCACCACAAGGAAATCCGTTGTCCAGTAACCAAAAGACAGGACAAAACCCAATCCTAAAGCGATCCCCCCCCAGGTTACCAGCATACCATTTTGCGTTGGATCGGCTGATGTGGACCACAACGTGCTGTACGATTCCGGTACACGGGAAAAGATTTCCTCAATACTGCCGATTTCAACAATACCCAGAATAGGGATCAATAACAGGCCGAACCAGATTAAAAAGAACTGAATGATCTCGGTAAAGATAGCCGACATTAAACCGCTGAGGGTCACATAAACACCGACCGTTGCAGCCGAGACCCACATACTTACCGCCCAGTCCCAACCTAAAAAGGTATGCAGCACGAGGGCCATAGCATATAAGTTAATCCCCGAGACCAGCAAAGTCATAACAGCAAACGATATGGCGTTCAATACACGGGTTTTTTCATCGAATCGTAGCTTCAAATAGCCGGGTACGGATTTAATCCGGCTGCTGTAATAAAAGGGCATCATATAAATACCGAGGAACAGCATAGCCGGGATGGCCCCTATCCAGTAAAAATGGGCCACATACATGCCGTATTTAAAGGTATTCCCTGTCATACCTAACAGTTCGAGGGCTCCTAAATTAGCGGATAAAAAAGCTAAGCCGGCTACCCAGGAACTGTTCTTTCGACCTGCCAGAAAAAAATCTTCGTCGCTTTCCGTGAAACGTTTTAGATAAAAACCAATTCCAAGGACAAATGCAAAATAGACGGCGATAATTAACCAGTCGATTGTTTGAAGTCCAATTGCTTCCATTAAATGCGTTCCTCCTTCTTCTTTTTAGAAACCCTACCTCCGAAATGACATCTGTATCGCACAAATTCTATTATAATAATTCAGATCATTAAAAACAAAAAACTGTAAGTGTCTCAGCTTACCCGGCAACTTTCTGGCGTACAGCTCTGCAGTGCCGGTTTTGACATCAACGGATATCCTACAAAACCAACTCAAAGGACTGGGTTTGATCACCGATATGGATTTCAAAATCACCGGACTCCACCACGGGTTTCAATTCTCTTCCAATAAAAGACAGGTCCTGCTCGTTTAAGGTAAACTGCATGGTTTTGCTTTGTCCCGGCTTTAAATCGATTTTTGTGAACCGTTTAAGTTGTTTTACGGGCCTGGAAACCGAGCCGTATAAATCGGTCACGTATAATTCCACCGCTTCTTTGCCGGCACGTTGACCGCTATTGGTTACGGTAACCGCAATTTCAATGGTTTCACCTTTTTTGATCGTTCTTTTATTGAGCTTTAATTCCGAATAGGCAAAAGTTGTGTAACTCAAGCCATGGCCGAACGGATATAACGGATTATAAGCATTGACATCAAAGCTTTCCAATGGTTTGTGATCATAAGTTGTAAAACCGTTGGGCGTTCGCGGATAGGAAAACGGCAGTTTACCGGAAGGATTGACATCCCCGAAAATAATATCGGCCAGGGCAGTACCGCCATCCATACCCGGCAGATAAGCCATAATGATGCCATCGGCCTGCTGCGTAATTTCCGTAATGACACGGGGTCTGCCTTCGACCATTACCAGCACTACTGGTTTACCGGTTTTGTAAATGGCTTTGGCGAATTCCAGCTGCGCCGGGTAAAGGGATAAATCGTCGATATTCCCCGGACTTTCGCAATAGGTGGGTTCTCCGAGACAGAGCACGACATAATCCGATTCCCGTGCTTTCCGCACAGCTTTCTGTACATCGATGATCTCTTCGAACGAACAACCCTGTTCATACAAAACATTCTCCGAGCCCACTTTAGATTGTATGGCTTCCAGAATGGTGTTTTTTTCCTGTGGATAAAGTTCTTCGCGTTTTCCTTCCCAAGTTATCGTCCATCCGCCGTTTAAAACGGACAGCAAATTAGCCGTAGGTCCGGTTACAAAAACTTTTTTTGACTTGTCAAGCGGCAGGACCTGATCGCGATTTTTTAACAGAGTTATGGCTTCCCGGGCTGACTCCAGACAGACCTTACCCGACTCTTCCGTAGCAAAAGCACTTTTCAATGAAGCATCGGGATAGGGATTTTCGAACAAACCGACCTGCCATTTAACCCGCAGGATGCGTTCAACGGCGTCATTGATACGACTTTCCGGTACTTTACCTTCCTTCACCAGTTCCACCAGATAATTGAAAAAACTATAATCATGGGGCACCATACTCATATCCAGGCCGGCCATCACCGCCATACGAACGGCCTCTTTGGGGGATGTGGCAACCCGATCCCGGTCGTATAACCTTTTGACGTCTTCCCAGTCCGAAACGATAAATCCCTTAAAACCCAATTCTTTCTTTAAGATATCGGTTAACAGGTAATGACTGGAATGTACCGGAATACCGTTTATTTCACCTGAATTGACCATTACCGTCGGTGAACCGGCTTCCACGGCATCTTTAAAAGGGGGCAGGAATATTTCGCGGAGCATACGTTCCGGAATCCAGGCCGGTGTGCGATCCTGACCATTTAGGGGTATGCTGTAACCAAGATAATGCTTCATACATGTGGCAACTCTATCCTTTTGCGACATATCGTTACCCTGTTGTCCTTCAATATAAGCTCTGCCCAGTTCACAAGTCAGGTACAGATCCTCACCATATGTTTCCCAGAAACGTGGCCATAAAGGTTCGCGCCCCACGCCGAGGACGGGATTAAAATTCCACGGGAGGCCCGAAGCACGGCATTCCAGAGCTGTTATCCGGCCCTCTTCCCGGACCAGATCAAGATTACGGGTAGCAGCCATGGCAATGGACTGGGGAAAAAGCGTGGCGTCCTTGGTGTAATTGACGCCGTGAATGGCATCGATACCATAAATAATAGGGATGCCCAGACGTGTCTCTTTAGTGGCTATGTCCTGCATTGTAGTGATCATTTCATGCCAGTTTTCCAAAGTATTCGCCATTCCATTGGTATTCAGAAATGAGCCAATATGATATTTTAGGACAGCCTCTTTAAGTTTATCCATATCCAGCTGATTAACAAAGAGTTCATCGCCCCGCTCTTTTGAAACAACACCCAGGGTTATTTGCGTCATTTGACCGACTTTTTCTTCCACGGTCATTTTTTGCAGTAAATTTTGAATGTTGGTTTCCATCTCTTCCTCGGGTGTTGATGCATTAACCAACTGTCCAACCACTAAAAACACAAACAACATAACATGCATTGTCCATATCTTGATCATTTTCATACCCTTTATATTAACCCATCTTTTCGAATACAACGATTCATTTCTTTTACTTTCAAACAGTTGTGCATATTCCTTTTATGTAGTTTAGTCGGTCCAACTTCGTTTTGCTTCTTTAAAACAAAAACCCGACGGAATAACTGTGCACTCTACCCAATAATCCCACATCACGATAGGCATAATCGATTTTCAAACCCAGGTTATTCATCATATATTTTTCCATGCCTCCGCCAAGAGCAAGCCCGTATTCAGAGTTGGGCATAAACATTCCTTTGTATCCGGCTCTTAGATAAAACAATCCGTAATTGGGAATATCCAGAGCATATTGCATACCGGCATTTACATATTCGGAATTATTATTGGGATGGAGCGCATCCACGGCCATGGTGATTTTATGACTGCCGGTATTGATTACATTAATCGCCGTACCAATTCTGAAAATCAATGGTAATTCCCACTGTTCAAGACGGAATTGGCCTTTGGTATCCGCATAATTACCATTCTGGTCGGGCAGAATAT
This sequence comes from Caldithrix sp., assembly GCA_014730185.1. Taxonomy (GTDB): domain Bacteria; phylum Calditrichota; class Calditrichia; order Calditrichales; family Calditrichaceae; genus WJIP01. The sequence continues at coordinate 14,161 of WJIP01000016.1, forward strand.
CAATGGGATTGATCAGATCGATACCGTCGTAGCGCATACGTGTTCCGTAGTTGGATATACTCATACCAATGTGCATGCCGTCTTTCCGTTCACCGGTGGGCGATAAAAAGAAGGTGTTGACAATAACGCCCAGATCAAGAGCCAGAGCGCTGGCTTTGGTGTGCCAGATTTCCGATCCCACATACTTCCCCGAGGCCCCAAAGGAGAACCAGTTGGTTAGCTTGCGGGCATAAGAAACCGTAAAGGCGTAATCGTTGGCGGTGAAGGTTTCACCGGTGCCCTCCTGCGCTTCCACAGTGGTCACATCCATATCGCCATACCCCGTATAAAGCATACTGAGAGCCACCGTACCCACAGAGGGCACCACAAAACCGGCACCCGTGAACGCGGTATTGATACCTACAAACAAGGGTTGATAGATAAACTGAGCTTCGCTTTGTTTCATAAAAGCCAGGCCGGCTGGATTCCAGTATGCAGCCGATAAATCATTGACCATGGCTACATAAGCATCACCCATTGCACTACCCGCGCTGCCAAATCCGATTTCCAGAAAGTTACCGGCGGTTGTGCCCATGCGGTAAGGCTCCTGGCCGGTCACCGGCAGGATGAGTAATGACATTAAAACAAGGCTTATGAGTATTCGCTTTCTATTCATTGTTAAACTCCTAAGTGCTTTTCATATACAGAAATGTTATTTGATGATGGCAAATTTACCCATGGTTTCATCGCCGGTTTCCAGGGCTTTAATATGATAAATGTAAATACCGGCAGCGATATCCAGATTTTCTCGTGATAGTAAATCCCAATAGGCAATGCCTTTATCCTTGGAGTTGTTTACCTCAAATTCATCAACCAGTACACCGCTGACCGTAAATATTTTAATCATACAGTGAGCCGGTACATGCGTAAACATCAACCGGCGGGGCTGATTCAGAAAGGGATTGGGTACGGCGCTTTCCAGAGCGTTGGTGGCCACATAAGGATTGGGGACTACTTTTATATCATCCATGGAGTTTTTGATTTCGGTTTCATTCAGCTGACCTTCCGGTTGTACGGTAAAAGAAATGGAATCGGTACGGAAAAATGGTCGTTTATAAAACATTCGGTAAACATCGCCCGCTTGCGGCAGAGCCGTACTGTCTTCAATCGATGTAAAATCCAAAATAAACGCTGTACCGGCCCATCGTCCGCCATTGGTCAGCGGTCCGGCCAATACCCGATCTTCCAGTATTTCAAACTGCCCGTTGCCGTTCTGATCATGAACAATCAGATCCAGTTTTTCATAAGCTCCGCTGGAATCGGTAAATGATTTGTTGAGAACATAAAATCTGAATGGCGTGTCCGATAACAACCGTGTGCGATCGATGCGACTGCCATTTTCATCACGCACGCCGCGTTTTACGGTTAATTGAGTGCTGTAAGCCGAATCTTCATCGGTGAACATGATTTCATAATCCCAGGGGAAATAGACGCTTTCCTCCTTGGATTGAATTATTTTCATTTCCGCATCACCTTTCAGCCAGTCGGAACGCTGACCATCATAAACCGCTGTTTCCACCGGAATGTTTATTTTTAACCGCAATCCCTCGAAAACATCGGTTGAAATGGATTCACCGGTACGAAAAGTCCAGTAATCCAGGGTATCATCATAAACAAGGTTGTTAAAGGTAAAATTATCCGGCGATTCACTGTACACCATCTGGCCGCCGTTGGTTTCATTATAAACCGTAAGACCATTGGTGGTATACAACAATCCATGATCATAGTCGTTAACCGATTCAAGGGTGTCGATGGAAAACTTGACTTTATACTCACTACCGGGTTCAAGACTGTTATTGGCAATAATCTGAGCTTCAATAGAGCCCGTACCCAAAATGCCTTCCTCATCTTGATTATCCACCGAAGGCGGCACATAACCGGCCGCACGCTGCCGGGGAACAACAATGGCCACATTGGGTCCGTAAGAACGCACCTCACCGGTCTCCGGTGTAATATCGATGGTAACTTTATTTTCGGAAGGCGAAATGCCGGGGCCGATATCTTCCGCTCCATAGTCATAAGCCACCAGGGCATAATAATACGTTCGCCCGTTCTGGACGGTACTGTCCACAAAATGATGGACGATACCGGTCTCCCGGCCCAGATAATAACCCATACCGTTGACCAGGCCAAAATTGGTAAAACCCTGCCGATCATCTTTTAAATCGCATTGAAAAATAGGTTTAAGAAATTTTTTGTCGCCGAAACCATCGGTTATAATCCGGGCATCGGATAAATACTTATCGGTGGCACGGTACAGTTTATAGCCCTCGAAATCATTAACGTTGCCCACAAAGGGATCGCGTGTGCGTGTATCGGCAATATCATCCCAGGTCAGGATAACTTTGCCGTTTTCAGCGGTGGCCTGCAGCGTGGGCATTTTGGGTGGTTGAGCAAAGCGGTAATCTTTTTCATAAATCACCTGTACAATGCGTTTTTGTTCGAATAATGCGGGTGCGCTGTGTTCCTCCGATTGCAGACCGGACAGCGGATCGTAAGCATGTAATTCGGACATGGATATGCGTTCTTCCCGGCCCTTAAAAAGAGGGAACGGACCGGAAGCGAATGTTTCAATTAAGTTGGAAATATTACCATAATATTCCAACAGAGAATCGCTGCCGATAACTTCCCAGAGCGAACGATCGCCCCGGAACCAGCGGTAACTCGATGCATGGCTGGGTACAGGGAATAATCGAAAGGAGGTGAGGCCCACCATATCGGATTCGGATACATCGGTGGCATTAAAGTTCGGCTCACAGCCCACCCCTTCCACAAAGTCCGGTCTGTGGTTTCCTTCCGAACCATCCGGATCAGGTCCCGTATAATTCAATTCACCTGGACCCACGCCATCAATGCCCACATCATCGCCCGGAAATTCGTTGATCTGATAGATACCATCCCCGTTAGTGTCAATGCCGTCTTCCCAGTCCTGGTCTTCATCGGCATCCCAGTGCTCTTTAAGGTCTTCCATACTCAAATTATAAAAATCGAGAAATTTTTGCAGATCTTCGATGCCTTCGGTGGGGCCGATCTTTTCCATGGCCCGATTGTCCCTTTTTTCATCGACGAGTCCGTCTTCGTCATTGTCCACTCCGTCAAAGGGTAAACCGGGACTTTCCAGATAAGCAAAGCCCATAACACCGGTGGGTAAGCCGGCCCGGCCCACGCCGTCGTCATCCCACGAATAGGCCATATCCACCTTCGTATCAAAAAAACCGATTTCGTCATCGGCTTCGCCGCCGATACCGTTATCCACCCAATAACCAAAGGCAACCTCCGGCAGGGTATATTCGGATATATTGGCGATGGTGTATTCCCAGAAAATGGCATCCTGCGCCTGGGGATTGTTCCACTGAAACCCCCGCTGAGACACGCGAACACCAATGCCACCCCAGGGTTTGCCGCGCTGGATCGTAACTTCCGGCCGTATATCGCCTATTTTAACACCCGGCCGGGGATAATATTTAACCCGGTCCTCCGGGCCCAGATATTCCTGATCCTGAGCATCATTGGCTACAAAATATGTTTCCAGGTCCGCATAAATAACGCCCCGTCCAAAACGGCCATTCCATTCCCCCGGCCATTTCAAACCGTCGCCGGATGAAGGCCAGCCGGCCGTGGGCCAGGAATTAGGTCGATTACTCATCGCCGGGTGTTCACTGGCTTCATTAAAATACCCGAATACCGGATAGATGCCCCATTCGACGGTGCCCGTGGGATCCACATCCATTTCTTCCCGGTAACTGGTCTGCAGATAATACAAGGTATCCATCGGGCCTGCATAGGTTTCCGGATCTTCCACCGGGATGGTATCATTCCTCATATAAACCCGGGCTCCGATTAACAACCCCACACCATCGAGCATACGTACCCCATCGGGACCGTTGGGCCATTTGGACCAAAGCGGTGCGCCCACATTGGGGACCCATTTGGACAATTCCGTGGTATTCTGAAAATAGAGGAACACCCGATTGCCATTCATATAGCCTTCGCGTTCGGCCGCTTTATCACCTGCCGGATCATTGGGGCCTTCATATATTTTCCCCTGTCCGAATAACAGTCCTGTAAAAAGGACATGAAGTGCCAAAACGCGTATCATTAAACCCATTCCTGTTTTCATTGTTACATCACCCAAAATTTTATTCATCTTATTGTTTTCCGTTATGCCATAAATGGTTTAAAATTCGATGCCGAATCCCAGTTTAATTTCCCTCGGTGCCGTATACATCGACGGATTTTGTACCCGATCCAGATAGGTATTGAAATCGCTGCGGTGGCTAAGCCGCTCGGTGCGTTCGATAATATCTGTATACGCTCTCCCGGTTTGAGGATTGACATAAGCATCGTTCAGCCGGTCCAATAAATTATATACATTAAGCGTAAACCGGCCCCTTAAATCGCTGAACAGATTAAAGCTGTAATGCGCGGTTAAATCGACCCGATACGTGCTCGGTTGATAATTATTGTTCGGCGACAAATTGATGTTAACCAGACGACTTTGATCGATGAAATCGATGGTATAGGGAGTGCCGGAATTGTAGTATCCGGTGGCTGTAACGCCGTAATTTTCCTTATAATAGCCAACCGTAGCGTTTAAAGTATGCCGCTGATCCCAGCTCATGGGAATCAATTTATTGACCGGATCCTGATTATTACCGGCCCGATCGAAGGTTTGCTGCGGATAATCGGCGTTGCCCCTGGTATACTGCAGTGTATAATTAATATTACCATTGATGTTTCCAAAGGCAACATTATACATTAACTCCAGACCTTTAACATTGCCGTAATCTTTATTGGTATACAGTCCGTATTCCGTCTGGTTATAAGTGGAAATGATTTTCATGCTTAACAAATCATAAATATCACTATAATAAAGGGATAATTCCAGATCCATATTTTCATTCAGTTGTTGCCATAAACCGATTTCATATTTGACCGTTTTCTGAGATTTCAATTGCGGATTACCCATTATTGTGGCAAAGTCTGTGGGTTGCACCTGTAGGGAATGGTTCTGATACAAGGCATACATAGGCGGCATCTGGAAAAAGTGCCCGTAACTGAAATGGAGTTTGGCCCTTTTACCCAACTGATATGCTAAGCCCAAGCGGGGACTGATCTGGTATTTTGCATCGGCTTCCGGGTAAGTTGACAAACGATCGGGATCATCCGATTCGATAGAATTATCCGGGTTTCGACGATTGGATGGGTAGGTCGTGTTGGGATCGAAATAATCCATACGCATGCCCAGATTGATGACCATTTCCTGGAATTCCATCTTATCCTGGATATAGGCCGAGAATTCTCTAGGCTTAACGATATATTTTTCACCATAGATTGTCGTATCCCCCTTGATAATGGGTTCATAATAATCATAAACCCTCTCGCCAAACATATTGTAATGAAACAACTCTTCGTTATCCGTACCTTCCCATAAGTTGCGAATCGACGATTCCCGGTTGTCTATAAAATGATTGATGTATTGAATACCGGTTTTAAAACTATGATGGTTGGTGGCCTGCCAGTTAAAGTCAAACTTTAAATTTCGTTCAAAAATGGTGCGCTCATTATGCCCTTTTTGCTGACCGCCGGTAAAGAATCCGGTGTAAGCGTTGTTTCGCAGATAACCGTCATGAACATAGGATGAATCATTGGGGTCTTCATAAAGGTACCAGCCGTTATAATTGTCCATATAGGAATACTTCAGTTCATAAAAAGCGCTGTTACCCAACATATGATTGACTTGCAGAGAATACATACTGGTTGTGCGGTAGGCCGCGTTTACCCCTTCGGGAACATACTTAAATGCATGATTATAATCATGCCATTCATCATCATTTCGGGTATATAATAGGGATAATTTAAGATTATCCAAGGCTTTATAGGTCAATTTGCCTAGCACGGATAAATTTTCAGAGTTGTTCATAGGTACAATACTGCTGTCTCCGTTCTGCTCGGTAATCCACTGCTCCGGATTATCGGCCGCATAATCACTGTAATCATGTACCAGGTAGCGTCTGATGCCGTTAAGGTGATTGTTATTATCCTGATATCGGCTATTGACAAAAAATGTAAGATTATCAAAATAAGCCGGCCCGCTCAGGGTTAACTTATAATCCAGATTACGGTTTTTGGACGGCTCATCAATGCCCGGAAAAATATCGGTGTGGGGTGTAACATAATTGGAATAAAATCCGGTGATACTGCCATGGAAATCTCTTCCCCCTTCTTTAATGACGGCATTCACCACCCCGCTCATAGCCCGGCCATATTCGGCATTGAAGGTACCGGTTATCACTTCCAGATCCTGTACCGATTCGGTTTCCACATCCACATTGCGTCCTTCGCCGCCAAAGTTTTCATCAACTTGTAAACCGTCGATCATATAAGACACTTCGTTTCGGCGTCCCCCCCGAAAATGCCCATTGACCACGCCAGCCTGCATGGATACCACATCATTCACATTTTCTATGGGCAGCGCTTCTATTTTGTCCGATGAAATGGTGCGCATGGAGCTGGTCTGGTCTTTTTTATTGGTTATCTTATCGGCCTGCACCACAATGACATCACCTTCCATAATTTCCGGACCCAGTTCCAGTTTCACATAAGCCGTCCGGTTTACCGAAACGCGTAGATCGGTTACTTTTTTGGTCTCGTAGCCCACCATGGAAAACGTTAATGTGTAGGTATCCGGCGGAACGTTAATAATATAAAAGGACCCGTCCAGACCGACGGCTGCCCCCATTGACGTTCCCTCTACCACAACATTTGCCCCCGCTAACGGGTCTCCTGTTTCTTTATCGTATACCATACCTGCAATTTTACCTGTTGTTTGCCCTGTGGATGCCGTGGGCAATGCCAGGCATAAAACAGCTATTGTCAGGAACAGACCTTTTATCAACCGCATCGTATTCATTCCTTCTCTCAAATACACTTTATAATGACTCATACTCAAAGACTTTACTTTAAGTGATTAAAAAAGGTAACCACCCCGCAGGCGGTTACCTTTTGGTTTGGTTATTTCATTAAGATCATCTTCCTGGTTTGCGTATAATCCCCGGCCTGTATGCGATAAAAATAGATGCCGGAAGACAGTTCACTACCGTCGAACTGAACCTGATAGGTGCCGCGCGATTTTTGTTCATCGAGCAGTGATTTCACTTTCTGGCCAACCACATTGTAAATATCAATTTGTACCCTGCCCTGATTGGCGATGGAATACTCAATGGTTGTCGCCGGATTAAAGGGATTGGGGTAATTTTGATCCAGACTGTATGATTGAGCCACAACCGGTGTTTCATCTTCTAAAGCGGTAACCGGATGCGTGGTGTCGCCGATCCAGGTGTAAACCCATTCGGTGGGTGACTGCCAGGCATGGTCTGTATTGTACGGTGACATAGCCAGATTACCCTCATGCGAACCGTCATTGTCATGAAAATAAAGCTCAAACGGTAAACGCATACCACGAACAGGATAAAAACGTTCGTCCGTCTCTTTGAGAATAGAATCCAGAGAAATTTTAGCCTCGAATACGTAATCCGGATTGAAACCCTCAAAATAATAATTGCCATCATCCGGAACAGCTAAGGTCTCCCAGGTGGGCTCTGTAGCCAATTCATCTTCTTTAAAGATCACCTTATAATCGGGTTCGGCACCTCGTTGGTAGGCCTGATGTTTGGCACCGCGATAGTCATATAAACCGATAAACATTTCCAGGGCATCCTGATTCCACCAGTCACCCGCGCCAAAATTATAAACATCGTCGATTACATCTCCCGCTACATATAAATAATCATCATCCACAGCAATCCATACGGTTCCGGTAAGATCATCACCATCGGTAACTTCCCAGCTTAAACCGGCCGGCACATAGCCGTTGTCGGGGCTCAGGACAAACGGCTGAATACCACTGGCATCCCATTCCCCAAACAGCCCATCCGCGGCAAAATTGGCCGGCGGAGTCGGGGAGATGGTAGCAATGCCTTCTGCCGTATTAGTCGTGGCACTGGCCGCCATACCCGGATCACTTTCATTACCGGCGGCGTCGGAACAAACGACTGCATAATAGACATCAACTTCTTTATCCTGCAGAGGATATCTCAAATAATGGGGCACGGATTGCACATCTTCACTTACACCGGAGGCAATCAGATCCACATTTTCATCTTCCAAATTCGTAATCGGTTCCATGCTGGCGTACACATCGTAGGTTTCATCGGTTTCGTTTTCGGAATCCTGCCAGATGACCAGGTTATAATAATCCTGAGCGATACCGGATATGTTGGTTGGGGGCGGAGGTGCTTCAATGTCAATAATAGGATTACCGGTCCATACATCATCCAGATAGATGGTATTTCCACTGATATCCCCACCGCTGGCCAGTATGCCGAATTTTTTCACTTTACTGGAATCCAGCATGCCTTCTTCCAGATGATCGCCGGCCCAGAATCCGCCGTTACGGTTAAAATCCGATAACGGTATGGCTACTTCTTTCCAGGTACCGTCATAGCCCACTGCCGCTTCTTCCAGAAAATAATGGGCTTCGTAAGGCCAATCTTCCGTGCCTTCGCCATCTTCATCCGTATCGGAAAAATGCAACCTTAATTGGCCGATACCCGCCGGGGCTTTAATCTTGAATTTTACAGAGTCCTCCATCCAGCTGAATTGCAGATTTTTGGGCGAGTCGAGAGCAAAAACAGGCCCGGCCCACTGAGCACCGCCTTCCCATTTAATGGCGTTAGTGCCCTCCGTATAACCTTCACCCTCGGCTACCACGGCTGAACCACTCCAGGGTGCTTCCAGGGTAACAGTGCTCGGGATTGCGTTACCATTAAAAAAGATAACTGAAACATCGGCTGGGCCAATCAGCTCCATGCGGTCGAATACGATACTGCCCTCGGATACTTCATCTGATCCGGAGCCACTAATGGAAAATTCGAAGCCCCAACCTTTGATCTTATCCAGATCCAGTTGATCATTTCCGGTAATTCCGGCCCATCCGGTGCGGTTAAATGCTTCACCACCCCATTCATCAAGATTGGGATCGAATCGGCCATCCTTTAGAACAAGTTTAATCTGCTGCCAGCCGGGCTCATCATCCAGAATATAATGGAAGGAGTAATAAAATTCAGATTCACTAGAGCTATATGTCTTATTACCATTTTCTGCATCGCTGACGTCAAACAATTCCAACCGGAAATTGACGCGACCCTCCAGGGATTGAGCGCTTACATTATTATACCATAGGGATAAGGTATCAAACGCAGAAAAATCATACACACTGTTGGAATCCGGATGCCAGTGTTCGATTTTGGAGTAACCGCCCCAGGTTTCGATGTCATGAGCCCCGTAATCAATATGCAAGGCCTTTTCGCCGGACTTTACCGGATCGTCCACATAGGTTAAATCGGTGTAGCTTTTAGCCGTATCCGCGTTTTCTGATATTTCATAATACCAGTAGCTGGTGTCGGCCGGTTCTTGGTCAAACTCATCAATAATCTGTTGACCAAACGCCATGAACGGGATAATGCATATCACCGTTACCATAAGTAAAAGGTTCTTCATAAAACCCTCCAAACGTTAATTGAACATGAGTAAATTAAGTTATTTATAATAATACCCCCCACAAGCCTAAAATGACCATAATTAAAAAGACCGAGAGGACGATATTCCTGCGAATAACAATGCCCGTTATAAATTGACCGGACACGAGCCCGGCAGCCCGCCATCCGTTATGAATAATCATGCCCACGCCATCTTCGCGCATCGACCAATGCTCCAAACGGCTGACCAGGACTAAAATGGCCGTTGACACTACAAACAAAAAAACTGCAAAATGAAGATAGTTTAATTCGATGAACCAGTTGAGTAAAGGCAAATCCAGAGTGAACCGTCTTGAAATCAACTCCAGTATCAGGCGAAAAGCCCCTATTATACCCCCGCTGATCAAACTTATGATGGCCCCCCGTCCACTGCAACGTCGGGAAAAAACGCCTAATAATAAAACCGCTGCAATCGGGGGACTGATATAGGCCTGCACCGATTGCAGATAAATATAAATATTTTCACTAATCAATTTGGTTAGCGGCACCCATAAAATAGCTGTAATAACCATCATAGTGGTGCCCAGGCGACCGACGAGCACTAATTTGCGCTCCGAAGCATGGGGATGAAATCGGCTGAAAATATCTATAGTAAATAAGGTCGAAGCACTATTGAAAACACTAGCCAGCGAAGACATTAAGGCCGCTAAAATCCCGGTAATCACAAGTCCCCGCAAACCAAAAGGCAACGCCAAACTGGTCATTAACGATGCATACGCTTCATCACCCCGTACTTCCGGATAAAGCGCAGCAGCAGTCATGCCGGGGACCACCAATAATAAAACGGGCAGTAACTTAAGAAAGGCCGCCAGCAGCGTGCCGCTTTGAGCCTGACTGATATTTTTGGCGCTGAGCACACGTTGAACAATATACTGATCCGCACACCAGTACCAGACGGCTAAAATCGGTGCCCCAAATAAGATGCCGGTCCAGGGAAAATTGGGATCGCTCATGGGTTTGATTATGGTAAAATAGCCAGCCGGGAGAGTCTCCTTCAGTCCGCTGAAACCGCCCACCTGGTGTAAACCGGCAATGGATAAAGCCAGCGCTCCGCCTATGATAAAAATCGCTTGTATAACCTGGGTATAAATCACGGCCGATAAGCCCCCGATGATCGTATAAACCCCGGTTAAGACAATCATCACTACAGCCGAGGTATAAAGGTCCCAGCCCAGTAAGGTGTGCAAAACCAGACCGCCGGCAAACAGCATAATGGACATTTTGGTTAATATGTAGGCTACAATGGTAACACCGGTTAAATACATGCGACTGGCCAGGTTGTAGCGTTTTTCCAAAAATTCGGGTACGGTATAAATGCCCAATCGCCAATAGATAGGCACAAACACCCAGCCCAGCAAAATCAGCACAAAAACCGCCATCCATTCAAAATGGCTGACCGCCAGACCGTGGGCAGCACCTGAGCCGGCCAGACCGATAAAATGTTCACTTGAAATGTTGGTTGCAAAAATAGAGGCCCCCACAGCAATCCAGCCCACATTACGACCGGCAAGAAAATATTGAGATTTACCGCTTTCGCCCTGTTGCCGGGAAAATATAAAACCCACAGCAAGTACGATGGTAAGATAAGCGATTATGATGAGTATATCTAATGTTCCCATAACGATCTTTTAATGATTTGCTAATATTCATACACGTTTCATGCCAATCTTTTATTATTTACATAATTTATTAATATTGCTACAGTTACATTAAACTTGTTGTTATCGATCATTCCGGTTTATTATTATTTTAATAATGCATGGTTATTACAATAATAAAGTTATTGTTGATATGGCTCACCCGAGATCCTGCATTATTTTAAAATGATCATCTTTTTGGTGTTTATATCGCTTCCAGCTATGAGGCGATAGTAATAAATCCCGCTGGCCAACCTTGGTTCCGTAAAAGCGATTTTGTGCTGTCCGGCCGGTTTATAACCTTTCAGGAGCACGGCCAATTCATTGCCCAAAGCATCAAAAATACTTAGCTGCACGTGGGCCGCTTTTGACATTTCAAACACAATCTGCGTTGATTGATTAAATGGATTGGGGTAATTGTTGATTATTAGCGCCTCCTGTGTGTCGGTTATATGATCGGATGGACTTAAAAAGGTCGGATAAATGGCTTTAAAATCAATGACTTCGATGGTATAATAAGGTTCCCAATAAATATCATGTCTTTCGGTTATAATGCCCTGGGTCCAAACCGAATCACCCGGATAAGGTGTATAATCCTTCCAGGAAAACCCATTATCAAACCAATATCCGTCCACCGTCACAATATAATTTTGGTCGTCACAATGAACGGCATACA
>WJIP01000199.1 GCA_014730185.1 Caldithrix sp.
AAGCAAAATGGCCGGTGGTAACCATCAGGTGGTCTGGGATGGTAAAAATGAGGCCGGGCATGCCGTAACCAGTGGAATCTATTTTTACACCATCAAAAGCGGGGCATTCACCAAGACCCGCAAGATGATGTTGATGAAATAGTTTGAGGGCAATAGGTTCTCTTCAATCCCGGTTGGTATCATCCATCCGGGATTTTTTTTATGCCCTATATTAAGGAAATTCGGGTTGTTTAATCTTCACCCGGTCCCCTTTGTTGAGAACACCCGGCCATTGATGGATAAGGTTTTGGCCGAATTCGACCTTATGGCGTTGGTTGCTTCGAAAGGTACTCAGCGTATGCAAGGGCTCTTTACCGGTTTGGGCATTTTGCTGATTTACTGTGGTTACCACACACCGCTCGCAGGGTTTGGCCACCGTTAATCGCACAGAACCGATACTTATCGTTTGCCAGCGATCCTCCTGGAAAGGCTGACCACCGCTCAGAACAATGTTGGGCCGGAAGCGGTCCATGGGCATCGGAGACGGCAATCGTTCATTGAGCGCTTGCAGCGATGCTTCCGAAATCAATAACAAGGGAAAACCATCGGCAAAGGATACCTGTGCCCGGCCATCGGGATTATATTCGTTTTCAACCCTTCGAACATATTGCGGTGCTTTTTGTACCAATCGGCAGGCACGGCCCAGAAACCGGCTTAACCAGTTTGCCACGCCGTCTCCCATATCCATGGCCTGGCAATAATCCTTCCACACAAGAACTTCTGTTGCAGTACCATTTACTCTAAGGTCGATGGATATATCCGGCATACCTTTGGCCCGCAGGGTCAAATGCCGTGCACTCACTTCAGGGCAAATCAGGCTCATTCCGGGGTGTCTGCGCTGGGTCATAAACCGTCCCTTTTCATCCGTGATCATAAAATGGCGATCGCCTTCAATACCAAACGTATCCAGTGCGGCCGTTTGCAGGGCAATGCCCCGGCATGATTTAACCGGATAATAAAACAGAGAATGAACCTTTAGGTCGTTCATTGGATACATCTCATTTCAATGCTGTCCAAAATAAGAGAATTCAAGCAAAATACTCATTGTTTTTAAAAGACTTAAATCTTCTAAAGCTTAATTTCGAATTTAACCTTTCTTTACTCACCCTTAATCCCTCCGAGGAAAGGAACTCAATATTTCCCCTCTTGGGAGGGGATAAAGGGGTGGGCCTTAGTCTAGGAGTCGTTAAAATTCTTTTTAGGACAAGTATGATCTCATTTATTTAATCAAAAGCATTTGCCGTGTTGTGACAATGGTTTGATCGGCCGTGAACCTATAAAAATAAATACCTGAAGGTACATCGTCCGCCTGCCATGTAGCGGAATAGGCGCCGGCAACTTTTCTGGTATTAACCAGTTGCCGGATATGTTTCCCGGAAACATTATAGATATCGATCTGCACATGGGCGGCCTGGGACACCATGTAAGGTATTTTAGTGAAACCGTTAAAGGGATTGGGATAATTCGGTTTAAGTTTAAAACTTTGGGGGTGCATTAGGTTGTTTTCTTCATTCACCGAAGAAACCGTGGATTTAAATTTATAAATTTTGGAATTATCCCCATCAAAAGTACAAATGTACAATTCATCATTCTGGTCCTGGCCAAACGAAGAAATATTATGACCGGTATCTAAAAGCAGTGAATTTTCGGGCTCGCCCTGACCATCATAATTCAATGACCAGATTTGTCCCCCGACATAATCGGCATAAATATACAGACCGGTCAATTCCGGTACATCATCACCATGATAGACGTATCCCCCGGTTATGGACTGACCTACGGAATGATCGTATTCCCAGACAGGAAGTTCAAGGCCGGTAGTATCACACCCTGCCGGAGGATCGTAACAATGTTTTCCTTCCATTATGCGCCAGCCATAATTTAAGCCTTTTTGGATAATATCAACCTCTTCATATTCATTCTGTCCCACATCACCGGCCCACAGCCATCCGGTTTGGAAATCAAAACTGAAACGCCATACATTGCGCAGACCATAGGCATAAATCTCTTCCTGCCAGTCCTCCTGATTACCCACAAATGGATTATCCTCAGGTATGGCATAATTTAGATCGCCCTGCTGTCGGTCCACATCAATACGCAAGATACTGCCCAACAAAGTCTTACGATCCTGACCGTTACCAATCTCTCCGTGGTCATCGCCGGCCCCGCCTCCGTCGCCGAGAGAAATATATAAATAACCGTCCGGTCCAAATACAATCTGTCCGCCATTGTGATTCGATTCAGGCTGGTTAACGGACAAAATTTCCACCTCACTCTGTGGATCAGCCATATTTTCATTCTCAGCCGAGACGGTAAACCTGGAAACTACCGACCGCCGACTGGGATCGGAAGTGGTGTAATCCACATAAAAATAGCCATTGGATTCATATTGGGGATGAAATGCCAGACCCAGCAATCCCATTTCATTGCCACTATCGTCAACTTTTGCTGTTAAATCCAGAAAGAGACTCTTTTGAGTTACATTGGAGTCATTGGGAAAAACATAAATATTCCCCTGTTGCTCAACCACGAAAATCCGATCGCTCCCGTCACCGGCATCTTGCAAGTCCACCGGTCGGGTGAACGATAAATTAGGAAACGCTTCTTTTAATTCGTATTGCCCGATTCCCTGTTCCGAACATACAAAAATCAAAATTCCCATCACTAAAGTTGTTAGTACTCTATTCATTGTACCCCCTCATAAACCTTATGAAAACCAAACTTTTCTTCCTTAATTTACAAGTATTTATCTGATGCAACGTGCCGCGGCTCCATTAAATTTCAGCAGGTTATTGTCTTTATGCAACGCTTTTTCTTCAATATGCCAATCATTATCAACATTATGGAGATTACTTCCCTTATGACCGCTGATTTAATTCATGATGGTATGCGCCTATTGGAGAGTAGCTCATCTTGGGCGATTCATCAGAACAATGTATCGGTGTATTAGCTGCCCGCCCCGATACGAACAGGTGTAAAGGGACCTCTAAAACACCAATATTCCCGCTGAGAGTGCTATAAGAGAAAAGCATTATTCTTTATACCGAAATATAGATGGTGAAAATTCCGTTTTTCAAACATAAAACAATTGAATCCATTTGCATTGTGCAAATTAATCCCGTATTCTTTTTTAATTAAATTCTCAGAAATGAAATGTGGTGAATTATGACCTTTAAAAACAATAAAACATGTTTATTTAAACACTTATCAACCATCCTCTTTTTTGTGTTTGTATTCAATGCCGGGCTGGGAATGGCTCAGGATTCTTCAGTTGATCAGCAATACCAACAACTTATGCTGGAAGCTGAGCAACTGACTCAGGACGGTAAATTTGAAAAAGCCCATGACAAGTATACTGACATCATCGAGCAATATCCGGCGGAGCTGCAGACTTATCTGGATGAAGCCGAACTCTACATGCAACAGAAAGAATGGGGAAAAGCCAAGGACATTTTAACCGAAGTAACGGACCGGGAAGAAGAACACCTGTTGGCACATTACTGGTTAGGCATTTGTGACCGGGAAGACGGAGTAGGACGGGATCAGGTCATGCGACGGATTATGTGGCGCAATTCCCGTAAACATTTCGAGACCGTTATCCGCATCGATTCCACGTTTGATATCGTTTTTCTGGAATATGCCAAATTAAAGAAGTACCAGGAAGATTACGAGGAGGCCATTGATTTATGTTTGAAGCAAATCCACACCAAACCGGAATCACAGGAAGCACTGTACAAAATTTTTTACTATTATGATCTATTTCTAAACTATGGCGGAGAAAGCTTCCTCAATCCCTTAAAAGACTTGAACACCTATCAGATTGAATGGCTGAAAAGCCGTAACAAAGATTATGATATTTATTTTCTGGGTGAAAAATACCGCAGGATGGAACAATTTGAAAAGGCCGATTCCATATTTAATGATTTGCTGGACAGAGGCGTTACCTTCAATGAAGTGCCCATCCAGCTTTCCAGGGTACGTTTGTACTATCAATGGGGTAAACCGGCCAAAGCGGAATTAATTTACTGGCAGACTTTGAACCGGGTAAGAAACACATTTGAAATTCGTTTTTTCTTTGACGATGTGAAATACATTTTATCCGATCAGGATCTGCAAACCGTTTTTCACTCCCTGGAAGATTTAAAACAATTTTATCACCGTATCTGGAACCGAAAAAACCCATTACCCAGTATGCAGCTTAACAGACGGTTAGAAGAACATTACAAACGCCTTGTTAAAGCCGAAGAGGCCTATCGTTATGATGGCTTTCGCCTGCCTATTCACAATGCCGACCGGCTTAACGTCCTCAAGTTCCCTTCTATTTATTACCGTAACAGGAAGTTTAATGATAAGGGATTGGTTTTTATCCGCTTCGGGGAACCCGATGATGTTGCCCGGGAAATTAGTGCAAGTATTAACAGCAATGAATCATGGCTGTATCAACCGACGGCTTTTAATCCCAAAATGATTTTTCATTTCGAAGTTGAGGAACACGCCCCATCCAGTTATTGGCGTTTAGTGCCTGTTCCATCCAATGCCCGAATGCTGGAATCCCGGTTGGGATGGGATCAAAAACTGGATCAGGCCATCATGGCCAATAGTCAGGCCGATTATTCGTCTATGATCCATGAAATTCAGATACAATCCGAAAATTTCATTCCCCGGGCCATGTCTTCGGAATCCCATTCATGGAAAAAAAATATTAAACCCTTGGACATGCAAACCTCCGCAGCTTATTTCAGATTAAATGATGCGGTTAATCTGGTTGAAGTATACATGGCCGTTACCCGTCAGGAACTTGAGAAAACCTTGACCAATGGCAGCGGAAAAGCCGAACTGGAAGTTGGCCTTTCCATCAATGATTCAACATGGAATAACCTCAGTAAGAATACGCTACACCGGAGCATTGATTTAAGAGATTCATCACATTTTTATAGGGGTAATTATATTGAGGTATTGCGTGCCCGAACCAATCATTCTAAGATTAACATTTCCAATCATCTGCGCGCACCGCAAGACCACTACCTGGCGGGTAATAAGTTTTCATTCCGGATACCTTCCCCTCAAACTGAAAAACTCCAGCTCAGCGATGTGATTCTGGCTTACGACGTACAGCGGTCCGCAACAAAAGATCGGTTTACACGACATAACTTAAGAATTATCCCCAATCCGAGCCGAACTTTCAGCCGTAATTTTAATCCTTATGTATATTTTGAAATCTATAATCTCAGCGTAAGAGACGGTGAAAGTTATTATCAAATTAAACAAACCATTCAGAAGGCGGAATCTGAACAAAATTTGTGGACGCAACTTAAGGGGCTTTTTTCATCCGAAAGCGGACCGGAAATATCCATCACCAAAGATCAACGGGGAGCATCCGCAACATCATATGAATACAGCGCTTTCGATTTCAGCCGGTTGGATACCGGACGCTACACCTTGACCATCACGGTGACTGATTTATTCTCCGAGCAGTCACATGAGGTATCCACTACTTTCGAGTTGCAGGGTTAACATGTATTTACCCCATACGCTTAATCCAAATGTAAACCTGCTGTAAAATAGAAGGTATTGCGATACTTTACGGGTTTATAAAAACTGCGAGGCCCTCTGGCAAAGATAAACTCAAACGGACCAATTATGGATGTAAATTTAATACCTATTCCATAACCCAGATAATAATCCGCGACATTAAAATAATCTTCGTAATCATATAAATGATGGGCATAATCGACTATCAACTTCAGAAAAATATCTTTTTTGTGTTCATAACGGTATTCCAGTCCGGTTTTAAAACCATGCAAAGCGCCCAGTTGGGTGTATTGCATACCGACAAAACTACCCGGTCCCCCCATATAGAATTGTTTGTACGCGATCAAACTATCGCTGCCCCACATATACCGGCCGTTTAAATGAAGCGTATGGCGGGAACCTAAGGTAAAATATTCATCATATTGCGCCCATATTCGGCTATAGTTTAAATCCGAACCCAATACTTCCTTGCTGGTTTCATAGGCTGCCTCTAACTTAATACCTTCCCTGGGTAAAATAACATCATCAAGAGCGTCAATATTAAAATAGATGCCTACTTGCCTTATATGTTCGTTCCATGATGGAAATGTCTCCGGGTCGGGAAAAGCAATACTGGGATCGATATTCATCCACTCACCGGCATATTCAAAATCAATCGCCCCCACTTTGCCAAATAAAAGTGTCAGTCCTGCCGCCCCCAAAACTGAGCGATCATGATAAGATGCAATTTTACTGCCTTTTTGATCGTAAATAGCTACCGGCAGGTCTTTATATAAAAAACGTGCATAGGGAAAAAGAGGTGTATTTAAATTACGCGAGGGATAGGAAAGCCGCCATTTGATACGCTGAATACCCGCAAATTGTAAAACGAGATTCCCCCTCATACCGGGAAATGGAATGCTGTTGGCCTGTGCCCCGATTGTCCCTACTAATTTATAATAATTATCATAATGAAATCCTAATTTCAATCGGCGCAGAGTTTTTTCCTCTACCGTTATTGTCAGATGTACCCAACCCTTGGAATGCGGTTCAATCTCATAGGTGATGTTTTCAAAATAGCCCAGCCCGTATAATTCATTGATACGTTTATGGATAAGCTCCGGTTGCAAACTCTGGCCCGGATCAATGCCTAAAAGGCGATATATAAACTGAAAAGGTAAAGTTTCATTACCTTCAACCGAAATGCCATGGATACGCGGTGGCTCTTTTTCATCAATATCTATAATGATACGAACATGCATACTATCGACCGGCCGCACTTTATAGTTAAGAGAATGAAATGGGCCTGTTAAACGCAAGTCAGCCATTCTCTCTTCAAATTGGGAGAAATGAAACCGATCCCCCGGCCGGATATCACACATCTCATAGATGGTTTTAAACGGCATTACACTGTTGCCGGTAATCGAGATACCGTAAACAACCGGATTACGGTTCAACAATGAAATGGGAACACCGATATCGGTCCGGTTGAGATTATATTTTTCTTTAAGCCGAATACATTCCTGTAAATTATTGCGGGCGGCGATCTCTCCTCGTCTAATGATCTGGTCAATTTTCTCTTGCTCAAAGTCGGAGGGAGCATATCCTTTTAGCTCCGGAGTTATCGTTAAATCACTCAATTGTAAGTTTCTTTCCCGACCGGGAGCCACCATAATATTGAATGTTTGATCGATAATATCGATTATGTTATTGATTTGATCTCTTTTACGGATGGGTTCTCCAACATCCACGGTTATGACATAATCAGCGCCCATCCGACGCACAACATCTGTAGGAATGTTATTGGCAATACCACCATCAACCAGCAGTGAATCGCCCCACTTAACCGGGCTGAATACCGACGGTATCGACATGGTAGCCCGCAAGGCTTTAGCCAGCGATCCCCGCTTTAAGACAACCTCATTGCCTGTTACCAGATCGACCGCCACGCATCGGAATGGAATAGGCAGTTGATTGAAATCTTCGACTTGTTCATAACCAATGGTCAATCCGGAAATAAATAGAGAAATTTTTTGCCCGCTGATTAAACTACTAGGCGGTTGCGGTGTTACGCCTTTTAATCCGAGTTCAAGCTTAAAAAGCCCTTCATTTCTTTTTTGCAGATAAGGCAAGACTTCCCTAGCCGGTTGATCGCTGAATATTTCATCCCAATTCGCTTGCCGGGCTATCTTTTCGATCTCGATACCTGAATAACCAATGGCGTATAAACCGCCGGCAATGCCTCCCATACTGGTTCCGGCAATATAATCAATCGGGATATTAAGAGAATCCAACATTTTTAAAATACCTATATGAGCAAATCCCCTGGCACCGCCTCCGGTCAGAACCAATCCGATTTTTGGACGGGATTGAATAGCGTTTGTTGTATCCTGAGCGTCGGCCGGAAAAACCAAAATCAACAGTAAAAACACTATGCAATAGTTTTTTATACAGGTCATATCCATTTAATCATCCAGTCCATCTAAATTTGTCTATCATGTTTTTGTAATGAATTATCTTTTATAGTTCACCTTCAACAAACCGTCTCGAAGTGATAAAAGGTAAAGAATAATTGCCGTATCTTTCAAATTTTTACAGTAAGCTAATCTTGATCATTGTAAGTGCAGATAACGTAATAAATCGGTCCACCGATATAGTAGTGGATCAAATCATTTTATTTGTAATCCTGCTGGCCCGGGGCCAAAGGTATCATTGCCCGTGTGGCAGAGATTTGTTAAGTTTGGACCGTTAACGTTAAACCAATACCTGTTATGTTACAATTAAAAAATATTGCCTATACATTAGGCGAACAACTATTGCTGAAAGATATTAACTGGGTAATCAATCCCGGAGATCGTATCGCACTGATCGGCGCGAACGGTGTCGGCAAAACGACTCTGTTCCGAATTATTACAGGTGGGCTGGATGCCCACGATGGTCAGGTGTATAAACCTTCAAATTATCAAATAGGTTACTTACCACAAGAAGAAGTGGGCATCGATGGCTCAACCATTTTAAGCACCGTTTTACAGGGACGTCAAGATATCATCGAATTGGAAAATCAAATCGAGGAAATCCAAAATCAGCTACAAAACAAAACCGATTTTGTCAATCATGATAAACAACTGCAACAACTGGAACACCTGCAAGCGCGGTATGCCATGCTTGACGGTCATCAGGCCGAGGCCGAAGCCAAAAAGATATTAAGCGGTTTAGGTTTTACAACGAATTCTTTTGAAGATTCATTATCCAACCTAAGTGGTGGGTGGCGCATGCGTGTGTATCTGGCGCGCATTTTGATAAGAGAACCCGATCTGTTATTGCTCGACGAACCCACAAACCATCTGGATTTACCTTCGCTGGAATGGATGGAAAATTATCTGACAAAATTTAAAGGCAGTATTGTCTTTATATCACACGACCGTTTTTTTATCGATCGTCTGGCCAGCCAGATTGCAGAATTAGCCTATGGCCAATTAAAACAGTATGCGGGCAATTATCATTTTTACGAACAAAAAAAACAACAGGATGAGGAACTGCTTTTCAAACAATGGGAGGAGCAACAGGCAGAGCGGCAGCGCATTCAACGGTTTATTGACCGTTTTCGCTATAAAGCCAGCAAAGCTCCTCAGGTTCAAAGTCGTATCAAACAACTGGAAAAAATGGAAACTATTGAACTTCCACGGCCTGCCGCACAAATTCAATTCCGTATTAAAGCGGATATACCCAGTTACAAAGATGTTCTCAAGATAACCCACCTCAGCTTCCGATATAATCAGGATTGGGTATTAAAGGACATTAATTTGAATTTATACCGCGGGCAAAAAGCTGCCCTGGTCGGCGTTAATGGTGCAGGTAAAACCACCCTTACCCGTTTGATTACCGGTGACTTGGAACCTGTTGAAGGTTCCGTGCAACGGGGTCAACGGGTTCATATCGGGTTTTATGCTCAGCATCAAATCGAATCCCTGAACATGAATAACACCGTGCATGAAGAGGTCAAATCCACCGCCGCCCCCTCGCATCAGGACAAACTTCGCGATATTCTGGGCGTGTTTAAATTTAGCGGTGATGCGGTGGATAAACCGGTACGGGTATTATCCGGCGGAGAAAAAGCACGGGTATCGCTGGCTAAAATTTTGCTATCGCCCTGCAATTTTCTCATAATGGATGAGCCGACTAACCATCTGGACATGGAATCCCGGGAAACCCTGGAAAACGCACTGCAGGCCTATGACGGTACACTACTGCTAATTTCCCACGATCGCTATTTTCTGGATAAATTGGTGAATCGTGTTATTGATATTAAGGAGGGCCGGATCAAAGTTTACGAAGGTAACTACAGCGATTATCTTCGATTGCGCCAATTGAATACGGCTGACGGTAACAAAAAGGAAAAAACACATGAACCATCAACAAAAATAAGCGGAGTAAAAAAAACAAAAGAACAAAAACAAAAGGAAGCGGAAGCTCGTCAGGCGGTGAGTAAGGAACGCAATGCTCTGCAAAACAGCATCATGCATCTGGAGAAAAACATCGGAGTACTCACCGACCAAAAGAATGAAATGGAGAAGCAGCTGGCCCAACCCGAGACGTACAAGAACAGCGAAAAGCTGCGTGAAATACAAATTGAGTATGATCGTATCTGTAAACAAATACCAGAGCTGGAAAAGGAATGGGAAAAGGCTCAGATTCGCCTGGAAGCCATCCTGGAT
>WJIP01000200.1 GCA_014730185.1 Caldithrix sp.
ATCTTGTGGTTGACTTTGATCATCTGGATTCAACGGCCAGCGTAGATTACAAACGCTACGAGGATGATGGGCAAACAGTCAAAAAGCACAATCAGATGACCGTT
Source organism: Caldithrix sp. (assembly GCA_014730185.1). GTDB lineage: Bacteria > Calditrichota > Calditrichia > Calditrichales > Calditrichaceae > WJIP01. Next base: position 105 of record WJIP01000200.1, read on the forward strand.
GATATTCCGCCTTTCGCCCGTGATGTGCTGTCCGCATTTTATTATATCCGAACGCAAGAACTATATGTTGGGGATCCCATACAATTAACCAGTCATGAAAAAGACAGTGTTTATAACCTGGAAGTGAAAATTTACAAAAGAGAAGTGATTGAAGTGGAAGCCGGTAAGTTTACCTGCCTGAAAATTGAGCCGTTATTAAAGGGTGAGGGTATCTTCAAGCAAAAAGGTCGCTTACTCATCTGGTTAACCGATGATGAATTGAAGATTCCCGTACAAATGAAAAGCAAAGTGATCGTCGGCAGCATCACTTCTGAACTGATGGAAATCCAAGGCGTAAACAGACCGATACCGGCAAGGGTGCATTGAAAGCGGGTTTTTATACGAAGGACTAGCCGCAAAATAAAGGTACCTGATGCATTCTTGATTGATCTGATCAAATTATAACTTTTTACAATTTGTTAATAGCCTCTAACCGCAATAACACAACCACAATGGAGTACCCTGACATAGTTGTAATGCATTTTTGAGTTATTTAAAAAAAATAAAACGGTTTGGTGTTGCACAAAACAAGGGAATTAGAGGGGAATAAAAATGGTTGGTACGCTTAATTTACTTTAATAAATCCGTCAAAGTTGCTTGAATGATTGTTTCTTCCTCGGCATCGATGGCCCGTAAATCCAGTTGAATAAAGTCATTTTCGATATAAGTGAAAACAGGAATTTCCGCATTTCGTAACAGACGGGCCAGTTTGGACGCGGTATGTTTTTTACATTGAACCCGCAGGGCAAAAGAGGGAAGTCGGAGCGTGGGATAAGCTCCACTGCCAACTTTGCCGGTAGATTCCACAACCTGAAAGCAAGATTGAATCTCTTCCGGCAATCGTCGAACAAAATTCAGGCTGCGTTCTTTTAATGCTTTACGATCCATGGTTAATGCTGCTAAAGCGTCCAATTCCTGACTGACCTTATCTTCTCCCTTAAAATAACATACCAAAGTTTCCTGCAGAAGTTTAATCATAAACTTATCCAGACGTAGCGCTCTTAACAGGTGATTTTCGGCGCACTTTTGGACCCACTTTTGTTTTCCCACAATTAAACCGGCTTGTGCGCCGCCCAGCAGCTTGTCCCCCGAAAACGAAATTAAATCCAGCCCCTGATCAACGATTTGTTGTATCTGAGGTTCGGAATCCGACCCGAATCGTTGTGTGGAAAGAAGTGAGCCACTGCCTAAATCGTAAACCACCGGTAGGTTATGTTCATGCCCCAAACGCACTAGTTCCTCTAGTTGCGGGCTTTGCGTAAATCCCTGAATCTCATAATTACTGGGATGGCATATCAGGATACCGCCTGTTTCAGCTGAGATGGCCTGCTCATAATCCCGCATGTGCGTTTTGTTGGTGGTACCAATTTCTTTAAGTTTACAGCCGCTGATGCGCATCACTTCCGGAAGCCGGAAGGAACCGCCAATTTCGATCATTTCTCCTCTGGAAAGAATAACTTCTTTGCCATTGCCAATGGTATTCAGCATTAACATCACTGCGGCGGCATTATTATTAACAGCAAGACCATCTTCCGCGCCGGATAAAATTCTGAGTAAGGGAGAGAGATGATCATTGCGCTCACCTCGTTTACCATCATTTAAATTGATTTCGAGGTTGGTGTAGCGAGTGATTTGATGCAATTTTTCAGCTATGCGTGAATTCAAGGGTGCACGACCAAGTCCTGTATGCAAAATCACACCGGTGGCATTGATTGCTTTTTTAAGGGATCCCTCTGTTAATTGTCTAAATGTTCGGTTGAGATGCGTAATGAGCCAATCCTGAAACTCTGCCTTATCCATGCGTGAAAGGGGATAGTCCTCCGGATTTTGACGCACGGCATCCAATTCGGAAAGAATGTGTTGCTTAAGATAAAACGCATCAACGTCAGAGAATCGGGATTGAAGAGCGTCGATTAAAGCGTTTACAGACGGTATGTTGCGAAGCGTTTGATTTGACTGATTCACGGGTTTATTTCGACTCAGTTTTATTGTGATGAGGACCTGAATGTAATTTCAAAATACGTACTTGTTGTATGCGCTTCTTCGTAGCCTTTTCAATTATGAATTCATAACCGTTATAAGCCAGTTTTTCCTTTAAGCGGGGCACTGAACCAAATTGACCCAACAGGAAACCGGCTAGGGTATCGACACCTTCCTCGGCCGGAATATCCAGATTTAACTGGTCATTTATTTCATCAATTAACATACTGGCACTCACCAAAAAGGTGTTTTCATTAATCTTTTCCCAAAGGGGTAATTCCCGGTCATATTCATCCTGAATTTCGCCGACTATTTCTTCAATGACATCTTCGAGCGTAACAATGCCTGATGTGCCACCATATTCATCAACCACAATGGCCATATGGGTTTTTTCTTCCTGGTATTCGCGCAATAACTCGTTAATTTTCTTCTGTTCCGGCACATAATAGGGAGTATGCAGCAATTTTTCCAAATTGAAGGAAGAACTGGTCGGCTTGTTAACGAATGGCAATAAATCTTTCAGGTACAACAGACCGATAATATTGTCGATCGTCTCGGAGTAAATAGGAATCCGGCTGTGTAATTTTTGCTTGACCGTATCCAGCACATCATTCAGACTTGCAGATTTTTCGATACAAACCATATCGGTTCTCGGTACCATAATTTCCCTTGCCATGGTGTCACTCATCTCGAAAATGCTATGAATCATCCGGCGTTCTTCTTTTTTCAAAGCTCCCAATTCCTCACCAACATCGACCAGGG
>WJIP01000201.1 GCA_014730185.1 Caldithrix sp.
GTTATAATGAGTAATGAATAAAACAATGCCGGACCGACTTCTTTGGACGAATCGATAATGATGCGCCAGTGGTCTTTTTTACCGCCGTCCCGTTCGATGTGTTTGTGGGCGTTCTCGATCATGACGATAGCCGCATCCACCATGGCTCCGATAGCAATGGCAATCCCCCCCAGGGACATAATGTTGGCATTAATACCCTGAAAATACATCACCAGAAAAGAAATAAGGATTCCCATGGGCAGGGTAAACAAGGCCACAAACGCGCTGCGGAAATGCAGCAGAAAAATAATGCTGATCAAGGCCACAGCCAGCAACTCCTCCAGCAGTTTACCCTTAAGATTATCGATGGCCCGGTTTATGAGGCTGGAACGATCGTAAGCCGGGACAATCTTGACTCCCTCCGGCAAACCGGTTTCCAGGTCTTTCAGTTTTTGTCTCACGCGATCAATGGTTTTTAAAGCATTTTCGCCGTAACGCATAACCACAATACCGCCAACGGTCTCCCCTTCCCCGTTCCATTCGGCCAGCCCGCGCCGTAATTCCGGCCCAATGGTTACATTGGCCACCTGTTCTATGAGAATGGGGGTGCCGTTTTGATCCACGCCCAGGGGAATCTGCTCGATATCTTCCCTGGATTGGATGTACCCCAAACCGCGGACCATAAACTCCGTTTCACCCATCTCCACCAGTCGGCCGCCCACATCTTCATTGGATTGTTGAATGGCTTTGCGCACTTTTGTGATGGAGATATCATAAGCCAGCAACTTATTGGGATCGACTTCCACCTGATATTGCTTTACATATCCGCCTATGCTGGCCACCTCGGCCACGCCTTTGACGCCGGTAAGCTCATAACGCAGATACCAATCCTGGATGGACCGCAGCTCCTGAAGATTATACTGATCACCACCGTCCAGTACATATTCATAAACCCAGCCCACACCGGTGGCATCCGGACCCAGGGTGGGTGTAACGCCCTGCGGCAATCGTTTGGAAACATAATTCAGATATTCCAGAACCCGGCTACGTGCCCAGTAGAGATCGGTACCATCCTCAAAAATAATATATACAAAAGACAGCCCGAAAAAGGAATACCCCCGGACCGCTTTGGCATGCGGTACGGCCAGCATGGCGCTGGTTAATGGATAGGTTACCTGGTCTTCAACGACCTGTGGTGCTTGTCCCGGATATTCGGTTAACAGGATAACCTGGACATCGCTGAGATCGGGAATGGCATCCACCGGTGTATTGTACATGGCATAAATGCCGCCAAAAGCTACGGCAGCAGTTAGTATGATGACTAATACCCGGTTATTGACCGAGGCTTCGATGATTTTCTGTAACATACTTTAAAATCTCCGTATTCGTTTTACCAGACAAATGAAGTCTGCAATTTTGTTTTCAGAGTCGTTAAAATGTTAGTCTATTGAGTATTGCGTCTTTCCTGTAACATTTTTTGTATCGCTTCCTGCAAACGACTTTCACTGTCAATCAAAAACTGAGCGGAAGTCACAATCTGCTCCCCTTCAACCAGGCCGGCTTTAACATGCATCAGTCCATTGGCATTTTCGGATCCCAGTATAACCTGGCGCGGCTGAAAACGCCCGCCTTGTTCAACCACAAAAACAACGTTGCGTTTACCGGAACGTATAACCGATGCCGAAGGGATAACCAGGGCCTGCTCAATAGGATCGGCCGCGACATGCACGTCGGCATACATACCCGGTTTTAACCGACGATCCGCATTATTGAACACCATTCTCACCTGCACACTTCGGGATTCATCATTAAGATATGGATAGATATAGGAAACCTGCCCGTTCAACGTATCGGAAGGCTGGTAGGAGGGGGTTACTTTAGCTTTTTGACCCTCTTTGATCCAGGGTATTTCATTATCGTAAACACTGGCTATCACCCAAACGCTTGATAAATCAGCAATTTTGAATAAAGACATTCCGGATTGCACATGGGTACCCTCTACGGCATTCTTCTCAATCACCACGCCATTGCCGGGAGCATGCAGGGTCAGGTTTTTTTTGACCTTGCCGTTTTTTTGCAATTGGTCAATTTCCGATGCAGGAATATTCCAGTTTAACAGGCGTTGCCGGCTGGATTCTACCAGGGACTGCGCCCCTTCCCGGATAGTGCTGAATTTGGTGTCGCCAATGGCTTCGCGGTTGCGCAGGGCCAGTAAATATTCTTGTTGGGTGGTTACCAACTCCGGAGAATAGATTTCCAATAACGGCTGACCTTTGCGGACTGTTGCACCGGTATAATCCACATGCAGTGTTTCGATCCATCCGGTAATTCTGGGCGACACCTCATAAATCGATTCTTCATTATAAGCTACCCGTCCGACCGTACGGATGGTGCGTTCAAACGTTGTCCGCCGCACAGTCCGGGCTTGAACATTCATATTCTGTACGGTTACAGGATCAATAACTACTGTACCCCCCTGACCACGAACATCGCTCTCATATACAGGAATCAGATCCATGCCCATCTTTGATTTTCCCGGTTTATCATAAATTTCATTGGGATCCATAGGCGCCTGCCAGTAGAGAATCTGGCCGTGACCCTCTGCCTCTGTTTCAGTCTGACCGGTGGCCTGGGCCGTGGATTGTTTAACGGGCACCAGATCCATGCCACATTTGGGGCATTGCCCGGGCTCTTCTTTGATCACTTCGGGATGCATTCCACAGGTCCAAAGCTGTTGTTCCTGGGCTTGACCGGTGTTCGTATGCCCGTCGCGATCATCGGATCCACAGGAAATGATAAGCGGAACGGCGCTCATTAAGAGAAAAATAAAAGCAAATTTATAAAACGTATTGATCATGATGATCCTCCGATAAATCATTGATATCACTGTGCTATTGGCTGTTCACATTAAGACCGCCTGATATAAATTGCAGCTCGGCTTTATTTTTTTGATAATTGCTTAAAATCCGTTCGTATTCCAGCTGCAGCTGGAATAAGGTCAGTTGATTGTTCACCAGGGTTAAAAAATCGACTTTATCGGTTTGATAACCGTTAATAGCAGATTGCAGCGACTGCTGCGCCTGGGGTATCACACCGGTGCGATACAATTCCAGTAATTCGGCATTTTTATGCAGCCGGGAAAGGACGTCATCCAATTCGGCTGCAATCTCATTACGTATCTGGACAAAATGCTCATCAACACGTTTTTGCCTCAAACGTTTTTCCTGTACATCCATGCGCTGTTTACGCCAGAAGTAAAGGGGAATATTCATGCTGACACCGGCTGAAAAGAAATCGGCGCCACCCATTCCGTTCAATAATTGGTCTCTTTGGGTGTAGGCCACATTAAAGGTTAAGTCCGGCCAGTAATTTTTGCGGGCTAAGGCGACTTCACGGTTGGCCTGTTTTTGCCTGGCCTGCCAGGCTTTAATCAACGGACGTTGGTCCCGGATCATTGGCTCGAGTTCCTGGCGGTCCCATGAATGGGTTGCAGTGTCCGTAACCTGTGGGGAGCCCAAGGCCTGGGAAGCAGGGCGATTAAGCAGGGTGTTGATGCGGGCTTCTAATTCTTGCCGTTTTTGTTCAAGATTAATAAGCCGGTCGTGCATTAGGGACAATTCAACCTGGGCTTTCAGCACATCCTGCTGCAGACCGCTGCCGACAGCGTACTTGGTTTCAGCGATCTCAACCAGCTCCCTTAGCAGTTGCTGATTTTTTTTGGTGGTTAGAATGGCTTTATCCACATAATATAAATCGTAATAAGCCACCTTGATATCACGAATAAGCTGATTGCGACTTTCATCATACCTGGCCCCGGATATTTGAGCGCTTTGCCGGGCAATATTCTCTTTAAGGTGCAGCTTTCCCGGAAAAGGAACGGCCTGTTGAATCCCAATTATTTTTCCGGTCATCGGCTCTTCGTCAAAGGCAAACGATTGCACCGGAAGATTATTGACATTGAAATGAATCATGGGATCGGGCAAAGTGCCGGCCTGCGGAATTTTAGCCTGTTCGGCCTGATAAGTTGTTTGATAAGAGTGCAATTTAGGATTGTTAGCCAAAGCCTCCTGCACCAGCTTATCCAGAATTAAAAGACTATCGGCTTGTTGAGCCGTTAGATTGGTTAGTCCTATAGTCATCAATAAAAACAACATGATTTGAATTGGTAATCGCATGCCCGCTCTCCTTCTTTGCTCAACGAGTTATACGTTTTCTTCGAAATTTGATATGGTTGAAAACATGATGAATACTGAAAACCAATACTAGCAGACTTGCCCACCAAAACCAGGCATAAAAATCCAGATATTCGTGTACCAGTTGCTGGTATTGAATGGAATGACCGTGTACGGTGTCCTGCTGACCACGGTTTTCAAGCATTGAAGCGGCTACCGGCTTGCTGGTATCCACGAAACGGTGATACAGGCAGGTGTACTGCCCGTTAACATGCAGAGGCATAAATGCGATACTACCCGCTAATGCCAGACCCATTAAAACAATCACCATATGTGTTTTCAGCTTTACCATATTTTTACATAATTTATTGTTTATTGGAAAAACATCTGTATCATGATTCGTGCCAGAAAAGCATAATAAGGTGTAAGTTGTTGTAATTAATCAAATAAAAAGAAGTTTTGTCAAGCGTAATAATCTGAAGGAGGTGTTTAATCTTGTAAAATTGCAGAATATTCTACAACAGAGTGCAGAATATTCTACGGTTTAACATATTTTTTCTTTTATCGGGATAAAAAAAACCGGTGCCACCTTCCTGGCAGAAAGCGGACCGGTATAAATAAAACATCATATTTTGGGGAATGGATAGAAAACTAAATATTCATCCGTTTGCCCGGTTTTTAACCACGTTAATCAGGCTGCCTTCTATAACCATCTCGATCTGCCTTTGGGTAAGATTATGTTTAAGTTTGTAAGCCTCGTTCTTATCCGAATTGTACACTTCGATGGAATGGCCGTTTTGCAGGGCGTTCAGGATATCATCTAATATCAGGTGATCGCCTTGCTCGATGTTTTGCCAATCATCGGGGTTCTCAAATACCAGGGCCAGAATACCGAAATTCGCCAGGTTTTGAAAATGAATGCGCGCAAAACTTTTGGCAATAACCACTTTTAATCCCAAATAACGGGGAGCGATGGCCGCATGCTCCCGACTGGAGCCCTGACCGTAGTTTTTACCGCCCACGATAAAAAAGCCATCCTGTTGCAAAGCCATGGCCCGGTCATAAAAATGGCTGTCGACCTGTTCATAGACAAACTTACTGATTTCGGGGATATTGCTGCGATAGGGCAGAACCCGGGTACCGGCCGGCATAATTTCATCGGTGGAGATATTATCACCCACTTTCAGCAAAACAGGGCCTTCCAGTTTTTGCGGCAGCGGATCAAAATCGGGCAGCGGCTGTATATTGGGACCTTTTTCGATGGTTTCGTCGCGGCTATCCTCTGCCGGTCGAGCCAGCATGTCGGTAATGATCTCGTACCGGCGCGGTTCCTCAATGCGGGGATAGTCCATCTCCAGGGTGCGGGGATCGGTAATCATACCGGTGAGGGCCGAAGCGGCGGCGGTCTCCGGGCTGCATAAATAAACCTGATCCTCTTTGGTGCCCGAGCGGCCGGGGAAATTGCGCGGTACGGTGCGTAAACTGATTTGACCGGTAGCCGGAGCCTGGCCCATACCGATACATCCGTTGCAACCCGACTGATGGATACGGGCGCCGGAATGGATCAGTTGGGATAAATAGCCGTTGGAAGACAGCGTTTCCAGAATTTGCCGGGAGGTTGGATTCACATCAAAAGAAACGCGGTCGTGGGTCATTTTACCGTCAACCATGGCGGCCGCAACCGCAAAATCGCGATAACCCGGATTGGCCGAAGAACCGATCATGGCCTGGTAAATTTCCCGACCGGCAACGTCGCGCACCGGTACTACCTTACCGGGGCTGCTGGGCAACGCGATCAACGGTTCCAGTTCGGATAAGTTAATTTCATCATGCAGATCATATTCAGCCCTTTCATCGCCTTGCAGCTCCTGCCAGTCCGCTTGCCTGTCCTGAGCCGCCAGGAAATCCCGCAGACGTTCATCCGATGGGAAGACAGTGGTGGTGGCGCCCAGCTCCGCGCCCATATTAGCGATTACATGACGATCCATGGCCGAAAGTTGTTTTACACCGGGCCCGTAATATTCGATAATTTTACCGATTCCGCCATCGACATCATGACGGCGCAGCATCTCTAGGATGACGTCTTTAGCGCTAACCCAGTCCGGCAGTTTACCGCTGAGTTTAACGCCCCAAACCCGGGGCATGGTTACAAAAAACGGCTCGCCGGCCATAGCCAGGGCGACTTCGAGGCCGCCGGCGCCAATGGCCAGCATGCCCATGGACCCCGCGGCGCAGGTATGGCTATCGGAGCCGAGCAGGGTTTTACCCGGTTTTCCGAACCGTTCCATGTGCACGGGGTGGCTTACGCCGTTACCGGGACGGCTGTACCACACGCCGAATTTTCGGCAGGCACTGCGCAAAAACAAATGATCATCGGGATTTTTGAAATCGGTTTGCAACAGGTTATGATCCACATACTGCGCGGAAAGTTCCGTTTTTACCCGGGGGATTTGCATGGCTTCAAATTCCAGCATGACCATGGTACCGGTGGCATCCTGAGTTAAGGTTTGATCGATTTTTAAACCGATTTCCTCACCGGCGTTCATGTTCCCCTCTTTTAAATGCTGTTCGATCAATTTCTGGGTTACATTTTTAGCCATCATGACCTCCCTCTCTCATATATTAAATAATCCGGCAATCAAAAAACGATTCGGTAATCATTGTGCATGGATTGCCAGGCATGACCTCATCAGGTGGCTTTGAACAATTGCACACTGGTTATGAATTCTTGTTTGTTGCGTTCATGCATAGCGATCATCTGATCAATTGTTTCAGTAACATCCTCAGAGTGTGTTTTTTCTTTCAGTTTTTTGTAAAAATCAATCAGTGCATCGGTGTACTTTATCGTTAGTCCGGCCACGTCATCCACCGAAGATACGTTTGACGCTCTAATTTCTTGCAGTATACGCTTGAGTTCATCTTCGGGGGTGTACTGAAACCATGATTCGAACACCTTACTGGACTCCACACTGTTCAAATCCGATATATTTTTCTCGAAATTCGATTTTTGTTGGTTGGCATAATCCAATAATAACTGCGTATGCCCTTCATCGGTTTGTTGTTTCATCTGCAGGTAGATCTCTTTTAATTCTTCATTCATGGTTTTGATATGATCTAAAATTTCTTTCAATTGTTGAAACGGCATATTCTCTCCTTATAAATGATGAAATACTCTGAGCAAAGCACCCTCAAGGCGATGCAGGTTTAATCAGCTTCATGAATTAACTGCTTCAGGTTGAGGGATTTGCTCTTTATTTTTTCAGCAGACGGCATTTTGCCATTTGCTAACAGTGATGCGATAATGGTTATCTGTTCATCCCGATTACAGGCAGCTGCAGCAACGACCTGTTCGTTTTTAAGATAGTATGCAATAAAATTTTTGGAATACACTTCCCCATCGTAATAGATTTCATCCCAATCTGGGGCGAATCCGGTATAACGTAAGGGCAATCCGGCCTGGTCGGTCCAGAAAAAGGGTATTTTATCGAAGCTTTCCGTGTTGCCTAGCATATTTTTTGCTGCAACCTTACCCTGCTGCTGAGCGACCCGCCAATGTTCCACCCGTATATTTTGCTCATTCGGCGCGTAAGGAAAAGTGACCGCATCCCCTGCGGCGAAAACATGCTCACTGACGGCAAGCCGGCTATCCACCCGGATACTCTTATCCTTTTCCAATTCGATATCCTGAATAAAATCCGTCACTGGTTCAACACCGATGCCCACAATAACCATATCGGCCTCGATCTGTTTTCCCGATTGCAGCACAACCTTTTGCACGGCATCACCACCGTCGATTTTTTGAATGCTGCTATTGAGCATGAACCGAACACCGTTATCTTCGTGAGCGGTTTTAAACAACTGTCCGATTTCATCGCCCAGCAATGGAGCGAACGGCACCGCTTCGGGGGCCACCACCGTCACCGGTTTATCCATTTTGCGCAGGCTGTCGGCGACTTCCATGCCGATAAATCCGGCACCGATCATAACCACGTGGTTGCATTTTTCCGCGGCATCCCGGATGCTTTGAGCGTCATCCGCATGACGCAGGGTAAATACATTATTCAGCTTGATACCCGGTACGGGCAGCATTTTTGGCCGGCTGCCGGTGGCGATCAGCAATTTGTCAAAAGAGACCGCTGTACCGTCTTCAAGGCTGCATTTTTTTTCCTGGATAGCCAGCGATTTAACGGCGGTGTTTAATGAGAGGTCGATTTTATATTCATCGTAAAACGATTGTTGCCGCAAAGGCAACCGGTCCGGTTTAAGCTTACCCTGTAAATATTCTTTACTGAGGGCCGTGCGGTCATAGGGAAGTTGAGTATCGCGGCTGATGAGGCGAATTTTACCGGTAAAACCATCCTGTCGAAGGGTTTGGGCTGCCGCATGGCCGGCCGCACCTCCTCCGATAATGACAAATTGCCGGTGATTTTTGGGGTCTTCTTTGGTCATTTGCGGTATGCGGCTCTCCTCAACCTTATCCGGTAGTTCCACCAGCACGTTATCATCCTCGATAATTGTTTTATAGGAGGGCAGGGCGTCCAGAGCAGGCGGATCGATTAGGTCCCCGTTTCGCAGATCAAAACAGGCCTGATGCCAGGGACAGGTTAAGTGATGCTTCGACAGAACGCCCATCTCGAGGGGAGCACCGTGATGGGGGCAATAACCCCCCATAGCATAAAATCGACCGTCCTGTTTTATCAGCAAAATATCCGTGTCATCCAAATATACGGTGGTCATCTCACCGTCCTGCAGGTCATCTATCTTCGCGATTACTTCTCTACGCGTTTTCATGGCTATATCTTCCTTATCCAGATATTGGGCTTACACAACACATGTACCTGAAAGATGTTCCGAAGTTCCTTCTTTCCTTATACCACAGGACAATGGGTCTTTCAATAATGCGTTGCGTGTCATAAATGTATGGCTAAAATCATAATGATAAGCAATATCGTGTGAAGAACGGTTTAAGTCAATGCCAATGGATCTAAAATTCCATTGAATCACTGTATAATTACTTTGCAGATAAAAGACGGTTACCGGCCTTCAGGCTAAGCTATCAAGTTTTAGGTAAAAGTTTAATCGAATACTGGACAAAGTTATCATTCATTATTATGTTAAGACACAAACTTAAACTCAAATACCTGTACAAGGTTATTATAATGAAAGCAGAACCTGCCCTTATATATTCCGCTGTAAACCCTGACTACTCCCGGATGCCCGGCTTATTTGATTCACCAATAACAGAATTTTCGCCCGCATATGACCGGCCGGAGCTTTTGTCCGGCGATCCGTTCTACTGAGGTAACAATGGGATTGAATCAATATATCCTGGATCAAGATCATTGCAGTCAAACCTAAACCAAGGAGGCTATTCCATGAACACCTTAACCATCGGCAACATTATTAACAACGCCTTCCGGATCGGTATGAAAAATATTGCTTCCATCCTCGGAGCAGTAATTCTCTGGCTGATCACGATTTGGATACCGTATCTTAATGTGGGTACAACCATTGCTCTCTTGGGCTTGGTGGTGGCCATGAGCAAAGGCGGTATAATCTCTCCCACCGAAATTTTCGATGCCAAATACCGGCGCAATATGGGTGAATTTTTCCTCTTAATTGCCTTTATGTGGATTGGTGTGACCGCCGGTTATGTTTTTGTGGTTATCCCCGGTATTGTCATTTCCATTGCCTGGGGCCAGGCTTTATTTTTGCTGATCGATAAAAACCTGAGTCCGACGGAAGCCATGCGCATGAGTAATAAACTGACCTATGGCCATAAATGGACCATCTTTCTGGGTCAGTTTTTGCTGGCCATCATCTTGATTGTAGCCATTTATGTTGTGGTCTATATTTTAGGAATCATAGCGGAATTTTTGGGCTTTCTGGCGGGCCTTATCGGCTATTTTGTGTTTATGGCTATTATGCTGGGCGCGGCGGCCTACATTTACGGCGAATTGACACGGGAACCCCAGACGGGATCGGTCGAAGAATAAAAAGAAAGCGACAATTTACAGCCCGCTGTCGGCGGGCTGTAGTTGACTATGTATGAAAATCAACCGGATCATGTTGGGAGTAGCTGTTTTGTGCGCCTGCACATCGATTTCGAAAACCGTACCACCTTTGCGGTTATCCGGGGGAACTGTGCATCGTATGCACGACTTTCCGTCCAGATTCATTCAGCCCCGTAACATCGATATCTGGCTGCCGGACGACTATAATACCTCGGAAGCACACAACGTCCTTTACATGCATGACGGCCAAATGCTTTTTGATTCCACAACCACATGGAACGGACAGGAGTGGGGGGTGGATGAGGTTCTCATACAATTGATGGGCGATCAGCTTATCGGCAAAACCCTAGTGGTTGGTATCTGGAGCGTGTCGGCCAATCGCCATGCCGATTACTTTCCGCAAAAACCGTTCTTAATGCTGCCGCAAGATTACCGGGATTCTCTGGTTAACGAAGCAATGCGTGACGAACAAACGCCGCTGTTTTCCACCGATGTGCAATCGGATGCCTATCTGCGATATATCGTGCAGGAAATCAAGCCCTACGTTGATGCCAACTATGCCACACACCCAACCCGGGACCACACCTTTATAGCCGGTTCCAGTATGGGCGGATTAATTTCTCTATACGCCATTTGCGAATATCCCCGGATTTTCGGCGGGGCGGCCTGTCTGTCCACCCACTGGCCGGGCACATTCCAAACGGATGATAATCCCATCCCGCAAAAATTTGCGGATTATTTACAGAGGCATTTACCGGATCCCGCACACCATAAATTTTATTTTGATTACGGTACAAAAACCCTGGATGCCCTGTATGAACCGTATCAAAAGCAGATTGATGAAGTAATGGTCCGGAACGGGTATAATGCCTCCAACTGGAAAACATTGAAATTCCGGGGTGCGGATCATTCGGAAAACGCCTGGCGCAAACGACTGCATATCCCCATAACCTTTTTGCTGGGTGATGAATGATATCATTGAGAATACAGCAACAGCACCACCGACCGCCCATAAATTTCATGGCCTTGCAACCATGTGAAATAATGCACGTAAATGGTTATGAATTTACACTCGAATTGGAATCCATGCATAAAGAATGAGGTTACCATGATCACGTTTCTGCTCTGGGCTATTCTGCTGGTATTGTGCTGGCCGCTGGCCCTGCTGGCTTTAATACTGTATCCCATCGTTTGGTTGCTCCTGTTGCCATTCCGGCTCATCGGGGTCGTAGTGGATGGCGTATTTGATGTACTGCGGGCCATTATTACGTTACCGGCAACGGTGCTGAGGAGCGGCCGCAGGGCGTAAGGGGCATTACAATCCAATGCAGGAGCCATCATTGAAATCCAATAATATTCTCAACATATTGGTACCCATTATCATCATTGGAGCGACCATAGCCGCCGCCAGCGGTTTATTCTACAGCACGGATGGTTTTCGTTTTTCATTTATGACCATAAGAGGCCGGGAGGTGCAAATTCTGGGTAGCGGATTGTATCGCTTCGATACGGTGTTTTTCGGAGCCGGTTTCCGGGGACAGGATGCGGTGGTGCTGTTTTTGGGTGTACCTTTGCTGCTTGTGACGTGGCTGGTGTACCGAAACGGTTCGCAAGCAGGTCCCTACCTGTTAACTGGCATGCTGGGTTATTTTCTTTACATTTATGCCTCTATGGCTCTGGGAGCGGCCTATAATCCGTTGTTTCTATTGTACATTGTACTGTTTTCCGCCAGCTTATTCGGTTTTATTCACGTTTTTAATTCGATTAAAGGGCCGGTGATTAAACGGTCTCATAAATTACCGCGGGTCGGTTTAATGATCTTTATGGTTGTAGCCGGAGTGGTGACGCTGGTAGTGTGGGGCGGGCCTCTCCTGGCCGCTGTGCTCAAGGGCGGCGCCCCGGAGCGTATGGACAGCTACACAACCATGGTCACCTATGCTCTGGATCTGGCTGTGATTACGCCGGCCACTTTCATGAGCGCTTACTTGATTTATCGGTACAGGCTGATGGGCTACGCCATCGCTGCTCCGCTGCTGACGCTTGTCATTCTGCTGGCACCTCAGATTCTGTTGAGCACACTGTGGCAAAAGGCCGCCGGGGTGCCCTTTACAACGGGAGAGATGATCGGTCCCGTAGCCGGTTTTGTGGTTTTGGGACTGACGGCCCTGGGCTTGTACGTCGCTTTGCTGAGGGCCTTGTTCCGTGCGGCATAAAACAGGCTTTGTTTTAAAATTGCACCGATAAGCCCAGGTTGGGTTTGCAGACCACGTGCTTTTTATGTAATATCCCGAAAGATTCTGTTTGAGCATTCATTCAGAGCCTGCCCATTTTTTACAGGAGATCGGTAATGAGATGTTTCCTGTTGAATCTTCTCAGTTTTATGCTGGTCTTTTCCTCCTGCAAACGATCATTAGAACCGGCCTTCCAACCCCAACCCCGGATTACGCTTCAAACCAAGTTGGATATCGATAAACAGCCGCCCCGCCTGAGCATACAGTTTTGCAATAACACCGCCCAGTCTGTCTGGTACCAAGCCTATGCCGAAAAAGGTCCGATTTATGCCATACAGACTCTGAGCGATACGGGATGGGTATATGAATTCCGGTGGTGGTGTTTTACAGGCATCAAATTGTACGAATTTAAAAATGGAACCTGTTTCTCCAATGAATTTTCCGTCTCGATGAACGGATCGGCAACACGATTTGAATTTACTTTTTATGACGCCTCCGGTACAGAACTGTATAAACGGTATACAGAGGCCGTCCGGTTTTGATGAGTCTGGCCCCTAGGCGACCCCGTAAAGGCGGCAATGGGGGTATGGCTTTAAACGTAAAGGATGGATACCATGCCACAACAGAATACGTTATCGTCTTCAATACGGGCCAGGGCGCTGGCCGGCCTGCTGATTTTAGGCCTTGGCGGGCGCATTGCCACAGCTCTGATTGCCGTATGGTCGGACAGCCTGGCCAATATCAGTATCAGGGGCTTTTTGCAGGTTATGATCGTGGGTGCGATTGTGGGTGCCGTCGGCGGATGGCTTTTGCATGCCTTGCGAAATACCTTGCAAAGGCGCACCATAGCAGGGGGTATATTTATGGGACTGGTGTTGTTTTTGGCCACAACCCTGTTGGCGCTGCTGAGCGGCCGGCTGATGGTTAGCGCCTCCTTCATTGCGGTGCTCACGCTGTTCTTCGCAGCAGGTGTGTTCATAATATATGGCGCGGCCACGGCCGTACTTCTTTCAAAAATGAATCGTTAACAGAGGTTTTATTGTTGAAAAATATCAAAGAATGGCTGCCGCGTTAGAGTAAAAGTAGCATATTTTTATCGCGATACAACCGGCCTTTAACCTTGCTATGATTGGCTTAAGTATTTGAAAACGCAGTAATTATTGAATATATTCAATAAAATAACTGCCAAAACCATCGGCATAATATTATGTTTGGCTAGGAGGAGCAAAATGAGTATCAGTATCTCTACTCTTAAGGACGAGGGCATCCTGCAAGTCGTCTACTCTCCTGAGCCCGTCACGCCCAAGGCCCTCGCTGAGCAGAGGGCCCGAGTGGCTGAGGCGATAACCCGGAGCAACCTTCGAAAGGTTCTTCTGGATGCTACTGCACTCCCGCGCTTCCCTTCGATACTCACGTCCCTGCAACACAACACGAACGTTGCCGCAAACGAGGTCCTACGTATGACGAAATTCGCCGTTGTCTGCTCGTCAATCGGAGAAAACGAACGTGCCCTTGAGATCACAGGGCTAAACCGAGGGGTGAACCTGAAATGCTTCACGTCTCGAACAGATGCTTTGGCTTGGTTGGAGTGATTGCCGAACAAAGTCATAGACGGCGACGGAGGAACTCGCGTGCTGAAAGTGCGCGGGGTTTCTTCAGCGCCTCATGGTAGACGTTATACCGCTAAAATTCAATGGATTCAGGAATGCCAGTCATTGAATGAAAAAACTATATTTATAGGAGAATAATGGATTTAGAAATAAGGTGGATTTACAGGATTGGCGGAATCGCAGCTATACTTCAATTCACATTGACATTAATCATAATTGTAGTTAGCTCTGCTCTGGGATTGAAACCATCTACCGCCGAAGAATACTTCGCGTTGTATGAATCGAACAGAATTATTGGATTACTCAGAGATGATTTTACCAGCCTTTTTATCATTGCTTTATATTTATTCACATTTTATTCCCTTTATCTTGCTCTAAAGCGAGAAAAATCGATATATGTAACTTTTCTCACCATTCTTGTATTTGTGGGAGTCATATGTTGTTTTGCAACTCATTCTGGCATTTCGATGATTCATCTTAGTGATAAATATGCGTCCGCGACAACAGAAGTACAACGCTCTCAACTCATATCTGCAGGCGAGGCAGTAATTGCCTCAGGTATGTGGAATAGTACGGCGGGCTTCATTGCAGGTATTTTACTTCAAGGTGTAGGTGTGTTAATCTCAATAGTCATGCTGAATAACAAAGTATTCAGAAAATTAACAATATTTTCCGGATTATTGGCAAATGGACTGGATTTAATCCAACATTTAATCACACCGATATTCATGCCATTAGGGAATATATTTTTGATGATAGCTGGTCCATTTTATTTGATTTGGTTTCTAATGCTTGGTTTGGATCTATTACGTTTATCAAAAATGAATTCTTATGAAAGGGCATGATCTATTCGGTATTCAAGCGGCATAACACGGCCGTCAAGCTGACGGTTTTAGCCGTGTAGTTTCGCGGGAGATGAATTGGCTCAGCGCGCCTTGATAACTGCAGCCTGCGCACAAGACGTTATCCCGTCTAATTTATGTGCCATGCAACCTTCACTTCCTCATATGCGTATGCTTCCTTTTAAAACTCATTCAGGCGAAATTTTCGTTATGAGATATTTCTGTAACAGAGTCGTTTTGGTTAGCGTCATTTGGGCTTTCCTGTCTATGCCGTCATTGTCTCAAAACATAATGCGTTTTGAACAATATCAGAACGTGAACCATAAAGAACCATACATTTATCAGATTGAGGCCAACACCGGAACATTGCTTTATTTTGGTTCTCGACATTCCTATGATCCGGATGATCCACAGTTGGATACTCTTATTAATCGGTTTAACCGGTTTGCTCCGGATATGGTTCTTACGGAAGCATTTCCCCATACTCAACTCATGCTTTTTTATACGCTTAATCAAGTTGCTCAAAATCAAGGTCAACGGCCCTCACTAAATTTCTCCGCTTTAGTGCCAAAATATCTAGCTTCTTTAAAGCAACGATTCAATCTTAACGGGCCCACAATCATAGAAACATTTGAGAAAGCAGTACAAAGATTACAGACCGATGTGAACGATTGGCAACGTATTGCACGACACTATTTTTACCCTGGACCTCAGGATCCCGAACACTTCACTAACAGAATCTCTACCGACTCCAATATATTCAGAGACCGGCATCATGTGAACGTGATTACTCAGGCAGTAAAAAAAGGACAAAAAGTGTTTATTATCGTTGGGTCGGCACATGCGGTCATGCAGGAACCAAAATTCGCGCAATTCTGGGTAAGGAATAAGGAAGAAACTTATGGAAATATTGTGACGGGCCCGTAAAACCAGCGCTTCGCTTAGGCTCACCAACGATTAGCTTTACAGCACTCCCTTTGTTATTTAGCTAATCAACAATAATCCGCAAGCACCTTAAGCGCTATTCCGTTATAACACTTGTTTGATTTATACTGTAATCTATTGACCATACAGAAAGGGTGGGGGGCATGAACTGGAAAAAAATTACTTTTTATGCAATAGCTGTTTTAGGCTCTATCATTATTATATTTTTTGGTTTTCTGGCTTATGTTGCCTTTATTCCGCCTGATAAATATCAACCGGAAAACCGATCAATCGCTAATCAGTCAAAATATGCGCTCGATGAAAAAGTCGGCTGGTATCGCTTCGAAGATGGTTCTGAATGGTTAATTACTTGGCGGCCTCATGGGGGATTATTAACACTCAATTTTGTGGATTTTGCCAACTATAATCTATTGCCAAAAACCAAAAATAAATTCAATTGGTTCAGAGATGGAAAAACGATAGAAATTACCTTCCAGGATTCGGCTAAAATTGTCACCGGTTTCAGCTGGATCGACAGCTCTGGTGTAGCACATACCGCTCAACGAATGAAAAACCCTCCTTACAAACAAAAAGAACTGGACTATAATAACGGCAATGTAAGCTTAGTAGGTACGCTTTTAATTCCTAATGCCCGGGATATTCAATCTGTTGCCACTATCATTCACGGTTCAGGGGTCAGCCATCGAGATAATTTCTGGTATCTTTATCAAGCTGATTATTTTGCCAAAAAAGGAATTATAATCCTACTTCCTGATAAAAGAGGTAGTGGCGCTTCGGGAGGAGCTTGGCATACTGCAAGCATGCAAAATTTAGCCAATGATGTAATAGCTGGTGCCCAAAAAATTCAGGAACTCAATTTTACAGATTCATTGAACTCGGGTTTTATCGGATTCAGTCAAGGCGGAGCTATTGCACCGCTTGCTGCTAAGAGCTTCAGCGACACCGATTTTATCGTAAATGTTGTGGGTAGTGCTGTTTCCTATAACGAGCAGTTAAAATTTGAAGTATATAACGATGTGCGCATGAGTGGAGTGCCTGCATTTATTGCTCCCCTGGTTACTTCAGCTTATACCAGACAAGTTAAAGCAAGACGGCCTGTCTGGTGGGAAAAGAATGGCGACTATAACCCCACTTCCTATTTTGGGCAGCTAAAGATTCCCTCTTTGATCGTATATGGAGGGAAGGATCTCAATGCTCCAGTAGAGCAAAGCCTAAAAAATCTTCGAGAACTTAAAAACACGCCAAACGGCAACAACATAGCCATCAAAGTTTATGAAAACTCCGGTCATGCTATGGGCGATCCCGACACAGGCTGGATTCGGAAAGAATATCTCAATTTTGTTTCTGAATGGATAGTAAATTTAAACAAATAACTCATAGCAAGGATAATAGCCGTATAACCATGCAATGTAGCGGATGCTTAAAGGTGTGACGTTAAAGACATTCAAAGTAAAGTGACCGCAAGGCTAATTGCCGGTCGTAATGTGTAGGGAGAACATATTGATTAATAAAAGTCTTGTTTCACTGGCTGAATCTTACATGCACAAACTGTGCAATGCTATTTCCGAGCGGTGCGTGGGTAGCGAGGGCAACAGGCAAGCAACCCATTTTTTTGCACGGGAGCTCGATGCTTTCGGCTGGGCGACAGAATTGCATGAATTTGATGCTATCGATTGGCAGGAGGACAGCGCTTGGCTTACTGCAAAGGACCGCGAATTTCAA
>WJIP01000202.1 GCA_014730185.1 Caldithrix sp.
CCCTTTATATCGTATTGTCTGGAACGCACATACTGACCGATCTGTAGTTGTCCGATATCCACCGTTTTACGGTTGGACTTTTCTTCCACTGATTCAGTGAGCGATTCCCGTTGTTGCCGTAAGCGTTCCCGGGCGTTTTGGATGGTTTTTTTATCGCCCTTCGATTCTCTGATTTGGCGTATTGCCGCTTCGACTTCTTTATTGGCATTTTCGATAATTTCCCGGGCTTTGGCCTGCGCCTCTTTTTCGTGTTGTTTGCGATTTTTTTTGATAATGGTATTGCGGTCGTTATAAAGATTGATCAGACTGTTCAATTCCGACTTTTTAATGGTTAGTTCATTGTGTAATTGCTGATAATTTTTACTTTTTTCTACCACATCACTCAATAATTGATCGAGCTTGAACATATCACTTCCGGCCAATTGCTGGGCGCGTTTTAAAATATCCTCATCCAGACCCAATCGCCGGCAAATTTCCAGGGTATAACTGCTGCCTGGGATTCCAATCTCCAGGCTGAACAGAGGGGTCAGATGCTGCATATCAAACTGCATAGCAGCATTCTCAATGCCGGTGGTTTCACTGGCATAAGCTTTAATTTGATTTTGATGGGTTGATGCAAAAGTAACAATGCCCTTGCGGTTCAACTTTTCCAAAACGGCGATGGCTAATGCCGCCCCGCCCGAGGGTTCCGTACCGCTGCCGATTTCATCAATGAGGACAAGTGCCTGGTCCTGAAGGTGCTTGAGCACATCATTAATGGATTGAACATGGGAGGAAAAGGTGCTCAAATCCTGCTCAATGGATTGCTCATCACCAATAGTGGCAAAAATTTGTTTACATACGGGCATCCTCGTGCCCTCCTCTGCCGGTATATGAAACCCGCACTGAAACATCAATTGCAATAGACCCGCGGTTTTCAAAGCGACGGTTTTACCACCGGCATTGGGACCGGATAACAGCAAAATATTAAAATCAACACCGGCATGCAGATTTAAGGGGACCGTCTCATGAGTTTGCATTTGCAAAAGAATGGGATGTCGGGCCTTTTGCAAATTCCAGCTAAAGGTGTCCGCAATTTGAGGCGCGATACAATGATATTGATTGGCATAGGCGGCCTTGGCTTTAATCACATCCAATTCATTCAATACATCCAAATTTACAATCAGGTCTACTTCTTCATTCTTAATTAGTCTGGACAAGCGTTTAAGAATTTTGATGATTTCTTTACGTTCGTCTGAACGCAGACGATTCAACTGATTGTTGAGCTCAACCACAGACATTGGTTCCACAAAATAAGTTGCTCCCGAACCGGATTGGCCGTGAACAATGCCCGGCACCTTATTAACGGAGAACTCCCGAACCGGTATAACCAAACGTCCATCACTTAACGTAAGATATTCATCACGGATGTGTTCACTGTATTTCTTAATCGCCCGGTCCAGTTTCGTATGAATTTCTTTGTCCACTTGTTCAATTTCCTTACGGATATTTTTTAATTCCGGGCTGGCGTTATTATATATATTTCCGGCAGGATCAATGGTAAAATTTATTTGATTCAGCAGTTTATCCTGTGCATACAGCTGCTCGATAAGGGTATGTACATGGTCGTATTTTTCTTCTGTTTTCTTATTAAATCGTATTACCTCAGTGATAATGTCCAAAAAATTACGAACTTTCTGGATATCGTCGATTTCCAGAAAACTCTCCCCCGGTTCCAGCTTGTGCATCAGTACCCGGATGTCATCAAATTCCCATAATGGAAAATGGCCTTCGGTTAAAAGAATTTCCCGCATTTCGTAGATTTCGTTCAATTGCCTTTGCAGAGCATGTTTTTCGGTAATGGGCTGACTGTTCAAAAGGCGGGCCGATCCGGTTGGTGAAACACAGCGTGCGGCAATGGTTTGTAAAACTTTATTAAATTCGAGGGTATCTTTTATTTTTTCAAAATTATACATAATTACTTTTTCTCGTTATTAAAAAACTGCTGCGCCGTTGAATCCGCCTGCTGCAATGAGCGGTATAGATTCAGTTCTTTATCCTGTATGGACGGAATTTCCGGATTAATCTTTACAATACGCATGACCTGAGGGGCAAACCCACGGATACCGGGGTATAATGCGCTGTTCTGCACACCGATGCGATCAAAAAAGTGTTGATGATAGGGGATAAATTCAATGATCAGTATAACCACACTGACAATAAACACCGTTTTGGCCAAGGCGAAGGCCCCTCCGGCTAACCTATTAATGGGTTTCAGTAATGATATATCAAATATCTGGTTCAGTAAGCGCCCGGCCAGTCTTATGATGATATTGACAGTGACAAAAAGTAAAATAAATGCGGCAATGCGGGCAGCAAATTCAGGTATCTCAGGTATGTATTGTACGAGCCATTGGCTGGCATCTGTAATATAAACGATGGCGATGATAAACCCAAGAATTATGGATATTAGTACGATCAGCTCCGTGATCAACCCGCGAAAAATTCCGCGGATGGTAAAGATAGCAACAATGATTATAATGACTGAATCAAGGCCATTCATTCTTCGAGTTGGACAAGACGCTCACGCACCATATTCTGAACGGCTTTTCCATCCGCTTTGCCCTGTAACTTGGGCATCAAAACACCCATCACTTTACCAAGATCTTTCGACTGAGTAGCACCAACCTGGTCGATGGTTTCTGCAATCATACGTGTGATTTCTTCTTCAGACAGCTGCTGGGGAAGATAAGATTTTATAACTTCCAACTCTTTACTTTCCTTTTGCACCAAATCATCCCGTTTACCCTTTTGATACATCTCAATGGCTTCCCTACGCTTTTTAGCCGCATTATTAATGACCTGAATCACTTCTTTATCATCCAATACCTGCTCCCTGCCCTTTTTAATTCTGGCATCTTTTATCTGGGCCATTAAACTGCGCAGGGTAGCTAATACCGCTTTATCACCATTTTTTAAGGCATTTTTCATGTCAGCATTGATTTGTGCTTCAATAGACATGTAAATTTTCCCGAAAGATCTTGGTTGGTGTTAGGATTATCTATTCATTTCCGCCATCAATTTACGCATTTTACGGCGTGCCTGATTGAGTTTACGCTTACGTTGTTCACTGGGTTTTTCGTAATACTGGTGGCGTTTTATATCAGACATTAGACCTGATTTTTCGCAGGCTTTTGTAAAGCGTTTAAACGCTTTTTCGAACGGTTCGTTATCGCGAATTTTAACAGTAATCATTAACGTTCAATACTTCCTTTCTGTTTTATGATGATTTAAAAGTTTATTAATACGCATATTTATCCGGATTTTTGATCAAATCGATTTCATATTCCGCTGCCTGTTTCCAGGCGCTATGCTTGGTTGCCCGTTCATAATATTTGAGGGCTTTTTGTTTTTGATTGGTATTTTTAAAAGCCTCGCCCATATAAAAATTGGAGCCGGCCACAATCAGACTGTTACGACTCATGCTGATGGCATTACTGAGGGCATCTACGGCTTGATTATATTTTTTTAATTTTAAATAAGTGGTCCCGAGCCGGTAATAAAACGTGCCTTTTTTGATGCGGCGATCTTCATTTTCAATAGCATTTCGGAAAGCTTCGGCAGCATTGCTGAACTGCCCCAGCTCTTTATAGCTTAATCCCAAAACATTGTAGGCTAAAACGTAGTTATCTGCTAACTCTACCGCTTTTGTTAAATTTTCTATTGCTTTGCTGTGATTACCCATATCATGGTAAATTTTACCCAAACCAAAATAAGCTTTAGGGGACTGGGGATTGACCTGTAAAGCAGCATTGAATGTATGTGTCGCTTCATCATTCTTTCCCATCTGGCTCTGCAGATTTCCCAAAGCCAGGTAGGCTTTATCAAAATTTTTATCTACTTCAATGGCCTTTTTAAACTGTTCTTCGGATTTTGGATAATCTTCTAATTTTTTATAACAATAGGCTAACATATAATGGGCATCGGGGAATCCGGTTTCCGCTGCATCAATTGCATTCTGAAACTCAGGTGCGGCTTCTGCAAAATTACCCTTGCGGGCTAAATTTAATCCTTTATTAAATGCCTGTCCGGCCTCTGGATTTCTCGCATTTTCATCTTTCTTTTCTTCCTGGGCAATTCCCATTTGTAGCACAAAAAATAGCGTCAGGAAAACTACTAATAGTTTTTTCACGAAATTTCCTCCATTTTTTTCGTGTAACCCCTTCATTTAAGCCAACAAATATAATAACTTTCCGCTATTGTGGCAAGTTTCATAAAATTCAAAATAATTATCCCCGGACCATGTGATATTACGCAAAACTATTTCACCCGTTCGATATAATGGCCATCACGGGTATCAATCCGGATCAGTTCACCTTCCTCTATAAACGGTGGTATTTGTGTTTTTAATCCGGTTTCCAATTCCGCCGGTTTATAGGATGAGGTTACGGTTGCTGTTTTCATATTGGGTTCGGTGCTGGTTACCTTTAATTCTACCGTTAAAGGTAGCTCAATGCCGATGGGTGTATTTTCATGAAAACTGACATCAACCTGAGTATTGGGTAGCAAATAATAGGCATCATCACCGAGAAGATCACCATCCAGCGGAATCTGTTCAAATGTTTCCAGATCCATAAAATAAAAATGCATATCATCCCGGAATAGAAACTCCATTTTTCGTGTATCCATGTCCGCTTTTTCCACATTCTCATCCGGGCGAAATTTATTCTCCGCGTTGGAACCGCTCTGAACATTCTTCATTTTGACCTGAATGGCAGCCTGTCCTTTCCCCGGCGTGAGATGGGTAAAATCTGTCACGGAGTATAGTTCATCATTATATATTATTACAGTACCCTTTCGAATTTGACTGGCTTTTATTTTCATAAAAAATCTCCCTAAAATTTGATTTTATATTTATTTCATCAACCACATTTTATTGCATAAAAGTTTTCGGACGTTAAAAAAGTATTGCCCATTCACTCACCATGCACCGCTCATTGATATCCGCTTCTCATCTTGTTTTTAAATGCCTGGTAATCCAGTTCAAATTTATACTGTTTCATGTATTTTTTTACCAATCGTCGATAGTCGTTTGAATTAAATATGTTTTTCAGTTGATTATCCAATGGTACAATTTGTTCGGTGGATTGCCAAAGAACCGGTTCATTCTGAATTTTATCCTGAACCAATCCCCATTCCATGGCCCAGGCTACCACATGAAGCGGATAATGCTCTGTATCCCGGGCAAGAGCCTGTAATTTTGCTTGATCTTTGGGATCCTGATAAAAAAAGATTTTTGAGTATAAATAGGCATTATGAAAATGATCGGGCGTATTGGCTAAGCCTCCTAATTTTAAACGCCATGCCATGATTATCAGTAATTCAACCGCTTTGGAAGCCATGCCCAATCCCGGATATTTCTGACCCGGGAGTTGCTTTTTTTGTTCATTAAAAGAAGTCGCAGGATTTTGCAGACACATCCATTCAATGGCTAAGAGTTCCAATTTTTTACCATTCAGCGGTGTTTTAAACGGCATTGAAATAGTTACGAATTTTTTTTTCAAAACCAGTTCAACCAGTAAATGCTGCCCGTCTTTTATCTTATCGAATATACTTAACTTATGCACATAAGCATCGCTGGTATCCACTTCGAACATTAAATTTTTGAAACCGATACTATGCAGGTACTCGATAATACCATACTTTTCCAGAGCCAGTTTGATGCCTTCTTTGGAATAATACCCCAGCAGAAAACCGTGTCCGCGTTTACCGATATCCACATTAAACAGTTCAAGCTCATTAATATATTGGTTATTGGCGGATTCCTTCTGTAATTGCGCTGTGGTCAGGCGTTTGGCAATCTGCCAGTATCGTTTCGGAACTTTTAACATTTTGCTATCACTAAACGGATGGTCCTGGTTTAATATTTGTTTTTGATGGCATAGGCAATAAAATCATAGTAGACTTCCCAACTATCGATGCCATAACCCCCGCCGGCCAAAATGACCAAAGGTAGTTTTTTTTGTCTGATTTTACGATATACAAATTGATTACGTTTGAACATGCCCTGCCGTGTTAAATTCATATCACCTAAAGCATCTTTAATATAAGGATCCGATCCGGCAATAAAATAAACAATATCGGGTTGAAAGCTCAGACACGAATCGTTTAATTCTCTTTCCAGAGTTTGTAAATATAACTGATCATCGCATTCCGAAGGCATCAAAATATCTTTATTTTGCGGCCGGTCAATAGCGATCCACTCATCTGCATGTATAGAGAATGTATAAACATTTTGATCATCTTTGTAGAAAAGTAAGTTACCGTTACCCTGGTGATAATCCAGGTCGATGATCATAATTTTTTTAATACGTTTCAGTTTGCGAAATTTCTCAATGGCCACAGCCGTATCATTAATAAGACAAAAGCCCTCGGCTCTGTCCGGATGCGCGTGGTGATAACCGCCGCCCAGATTAAATACCGGCGTGTTCCATTTCAATGCGTAGGCCGTAGCCAGTAATGTTCCTCCTGTTACCGCCCGGAAATATTCCAATATGGAATTGTAAAACAGATTGTATAAATCCAATCGTAACATCCGACTAACAACCTGCGGGTCCTGTATCGATTTCAGGTATTTATCGGTATGAACCAACCGAAGATCATCATAGCTGCATAATTCCGGTCTCAGAACAGCCCGTCGATGTAATAAATTTTTCTCGATCAAACCATCTCTGATCTTTTTATATTTCATCATGTCAAAGGTCTGATGTTCACCCGCAGATGGTAAACCATAGATATAATCTGATGAAAATACAATAGTGGCATACTGCCTGTTGAAAAACTTCATCATTGTTTTAAAATTCACCAGCCCAGTTTTCAAAAAATTTCTGATAAATTTCTTCTTTGGATTGAGCTATCGACAGAACTTTAAGGAGTTTGACATAGGCCGCTTCCGAAGTCATTTCTCCTAGTTGCTCGGCTCCCGCCTTTAAAGCTTTTTGACCGCTTTCGTATAATTTAAGATCCGTGGCGCCGTGAATACTTTGGCTCCCGATGAAAATCGCGATGTCCTTTTGTAATGCTTCTTCAATAAACGGCAACCAATTGGGTGAGAATTCGGGTAAATTTCCTGCACCGAAAGCCAGTAATATAATGGCCCGTAATCCGGTATCTAAGAGCGGTAAAAAATAGTCCGGATGGGTTGATGGTAAAATGTGAATAGCCGACGCCTTTGTTTCAAAGCCACTTAATACTTTCAATTTTCTGCGCGAGGGATATATGAACGCATTATTTAAATGAATTTTTAAATCCAGGCTTCCCAGTGGCGGATAATTGGGCGATTCAAAAGCGTCATAGCTGGTGGTGCTGATTTTTTTTGCCCTATTGCCCCTTAAGATGGTCTGACCAAAAACAATTACTACTTCAGGGATGTCCATGGTGGCAAGTTCGATGGCATCAATCAAGTTGGAGCGGGCATCGTTGCGCAAATGATATAATGGTCGTTGTGAACCGGTGAGTACAACAGGCTTTTGTAGTTGCTGAAGGGAAAATGACAAAGCGGAAGCAGTATACACCATAGTATCTGTGCCATGAATAATGACAATACCGTCATAGCTGTGATAGCTGTCAATTATTAACTGCAGAATGGCATTCCATTCCTTTACGCCGATATCGGAACTGTCCATATTGAATGGAATTTTTACATCAATACGGGCAATTTTTTCAATTTCGGGAACGTGGGTTAATAATTGATTTTGAATATTACCGGGCGCTAATATTTCATCAGGTGCGGTAGGAACCATACCAAAAGTTCCGCCTGTATGGATGACCAATATACGTTTCATAAAATTACATTTTTATTAAAAAAAATTATGCTTTTGAAGGTGTATCGTGTTATAGCGCACATCGTTGTATCCGGAATCATCTATATTTGGATCTAAAAAAAAAATGGGGAGACTTTCGAGCCGCAATCCCGTATCGTTTTATCGAAAGTCTCCTCGACGAAATAAAAAGCCATCCACTGTACAAGAGGATGGCTTTTTTTATTGAAATCAGAATCGAGCCTGCATTATTTGTTTTTTTCTTTTACGGATTCCTGTGCGGCCGCCAATCTGGCAATTGGCACACGATAAGGCGAACAACTTACATAATTCATACCCACACGATGACAAAAACCAACAGACTCCGGATCGCCACCATGTTCACCGCAGATACCAATCTTAAGATCGGGTTGAGTTGTACGTCCTTTTTCCACACCCATCTCAACCAGTTGACCAACACCGGTCTGGTCCAGAGTTTGGAAGGGATCTTCCGGCAGAATACCTTTTTCATCATAGTCTTTGAGAAATTTACCGGCGTCGTCCCTGCTGAAACCAAATGTCATCTGTGTTAAATCATTCGTTCCAAACGAGAAAAATTCGGCTTCTTCGGCTACTTCATCCGCAGTTAATGCCGCGCGTGGAATTTCGATCATCGTACCAACCAGATAATCCACCTGCACATCCATTTCTTTCTGCACGTTTTCGGCTACTTCCTTAACCACTCTTTTCTGGTCAGCCAATTCGGCCTTCGTCCCCACCAAGGGTATCATTATTTCAGGATAAACTTTAATACCTTCTTTGGTAAGTTGACATGCCGCTTCCATGATAGCCCGTGCCTGCATTTCGGTTATTTCCGGATAGCTGATCCCCAGACGACAGCCTCGGTGTCCCAGCATCGGGTTAAATTCGTTCAGCGCTTCCACACTGTTTTTGACCTCTTCTACGGATACACCAAGATTACGGGCCATTTCCTTCTGGCTGGCTTCATCATGGGGCAAAAATTCATGGAGGGGTGGATCAAGGGTACGTATCGTAACGGGTAAATCTTTCATCGCCTTCAGGATCCCGTAAAAATCCTCTCTCTGATAAGGCAACAGTTTTTCCAAAGCCTTACGACGTCCCTCTTCATCCTTAGCCAGAATCATTTCTCGAACGGCTGTAATGCGATCCCCTTCGAAAAACATGTGTTCGGTACGGCAAAGTCCGATACCTTCGGCACCAAAATTACGGGCAACCGTTGCATCTTTGGGCGTATCGGCATTGGTACGAACCTTCAATTGGCGAACCTCATCGGCCCATTCCATTAACCGACCGAAATTCCCGGAAAGCTCAGGATCAATCGTTGGCACCTTACCTTCAATAACTTCGCCTTCACTACCATCCAGAGAAATCCAGTCACCTTCTTTGTAAGCGGTTCCTTCAACAGTCATTGTTTTTTCTTTATAATTTATGGAAAGGGCACCGCATCCCGCCACACAACATTTACCCATACCACGGGCAACAACAGCCGCATGGGATGTCATACCGCCTCGGGCAGTTAGAATCCCCTTGGCCACATTCATACCGCCGATATCTTCCGGTGACGTCTCGATACGCACCAAAATAACCTGTTCTCCATTATCGACCCACTCTTCGGCATCATCTGCATGAAATACAATACGACCGGTTGCTGCTCCGGGTGATGCCGGCAAGCCTTTGGCAATCATTTTCTTTTCCGCTTGGGGATCGAACATCGGATGCAATAATTGATCCAAATGTTTCGGTTCCACCCGCATAATTGCCGTTTCTTTATCAATCAAATTTTCATCCACCATTTCAACAGCAATCCGAACAGCTGCTGCCGCCGTCCGTTTACCATTCCGGGTCTGAAGCATCCACAAACGACCGTTCTGAATGGTAAATTCGATATCCTGCATATCTTTATAGTGTGTTTCCAGTTTCTGATAAATATCAACCAGTTCTTTATACGCATCCGGCATCAGTTCTTCCAGGGCAACTTGAGACTCTTCTGTTTTCCGGTCTTTCCGAATGGGCTGCGGTGTCCGGATACCCGCCACAACATCTTCACCCTGAGCATTAACCAAATATTCTCCATAAAAGATTTTTTCGCCGGTAGCCGGGTCCCGGGTAAATGCAACACCGGTAGCACAATTTTCACCCATATTGCCATACACCATAGATTGAACATTGACTGCTGTCCCCCAGTCAGCCGGAATATTATTCAATTTACGATACTTCAGGGCCCGGGGATTATTCCAGGAATCAAAAACTGCGTTAATTGAACCCCAAAGCTGTTCCCATGGATCCGTTGGGAATTCTTGGCCGGTGTCCTTTTTAATTTCATCTTTAAACAACTTTACCAGATTTTTCAAATCATCGGCCGTTAATTCCGTATCCAGTTCAACACCACGTTCTTTTTTAACCTTCTCTATGATCACTTCAAAGGGATCTTCTTCCTCCTTTGAGGCCGGTTTTAGGCCCATAACCACATCACCGTACATCTGTACAAATCGACGATATGAATCCCAGGCGAATCGTTCATTGTCGGTTTTTTTTACAATTCCTTTTACTGTATCATCATTTAAACCCAGATTCAAAACTGTGTCCATCATACCGGGCATGGATGCCGGTGCGCCCGACCTCACTGAAACCAGTAGCGGATTTTCCGTATCACCAAAGTTGGCACCCATTGTTTTTTCTATATGTTTAACGCCATCTTTTACCTGTTTCACAACGTCTTCTTCATAATTACCGTCGTTCTTGTAATAATCCTTACAAACATCCGTTGAAATGGTAAAACCGGCTGGTACCGGAACCCCAAGATTAGACATCTCTGCCAGGTTGGCACCTTTACCACCCAACAGAACCTTCATAGACGCATCACCGTCCGCTTTTCCGTCTCCAAATTTAAAAACATGTTGCTTGGCCATATTGAACCTCCACTTGATCGCTTTTGTTATTTATAAATCATATTTTTTATTTCAATTTAAAATATTTTTGAGCAAAATAATTTAAGTGCAGACCCTAATTATGTCAAATATTATATGTTCAATCGTTCACAAGGGAAAACGACTTAAAAGGCAACAACGGCTACTAGTCTTGTGAATTTTTTTACTTTAATATTGACAATATTTGTTCGGTTATTTATATTACAGAAGTTTTATTAATAAAACATGTGTAACGTTAACCTAATCACAGGTAACTATTAATCGAAAGAACATATTGTGATGGAAACTTGGAAAGAATTTGAGAAGAATCCAGCCACCCATAGCATGGCGCATCACCTATTGGCGGTTGATGACCATATCAAAGAAAGAGGTTATGCCAGGGTAACCGATATTGCCCGGCAATTGAATATTTCCAGGGGAAGCGCCTCTCTTTCTATTAAAGCTCTGAAAGAAAAGGGTTTCATCGAAGAAGATGATAATCGTTTTTTGAAATTGTCAGCAAAATCAAAAGCTTTGGTTAAAGCCATTCGTCAAAACCATGAGACGGCTTTGCAATTTTTAACAGAAATCCTCAATGTGTCTAAAGAACAAGCTGAAATAGATGCCTGTAAAATCGAACATCTGCTTAGTTCCGAAACCACCGACAGACTTGCGGCATTTATGAATTGCATTGGTGAAAATGAAAATGTGCTCAACCAATGTCTGGATGGTAATAAATCTTTAAAGTGAAACGATTAAAATACGTAAATGGAATTTTTGTATGAACACGCATTCGACACTACCTACGGCCAAGCTGCTTAATGACGAAGTCCTCATTTTATCCGACCTGCGACCGGGAGACGAGGCTTTTGTACACGATGTGGATGTTTCAGTCGACGGTCAGGACCGACTTCGGGATATGGGACTCATAAACGGATCTTTATTACGTGTTATAAAATACGCCCCTCTCGGCGATCCAATGGAAATAAAAATACGCGGATATTATCTCTCTATACGAAAATCGATGGCAAAACGCATATGGGTTCGCAGGCGAACGAGAGAGGTGGCTTCTGAAACGCAATAATCTTCCAAGGGAAGACATTATTGTTACACCGCCCAAAATCCCCTGGATTGCAATTTTCGGTAATCCCAACTGTGGAAAAACGGCGTTATTCAACCGGTTAACCGGATTGCATCATAAGGTGGGTAACTATCCCGGCGTAACGGTTGAAAAAAAATCCGGCTGGCTTAAAAAACAACGTATCATCGTAAGGGATTTTCCCGGAACGTATAGTCTGAATCCCAAAACCATGGACGAGCGGATTGTTTCGGAAATGGTACAAAGCTGGCGTAAGCCCGAAAATCGCCCCAAAGCAGCAATCGTTATTGTCGATGCCACCAATTTAACCCGAAATTTATACCTCGCTCTGCAAATTCTCGACTGGCAGGTACCAACGATTATTGCCCTTAACATGATGGATGAAGCTCGTAAACAAGGCATCCATATCGATGTCGATACCTTGAGAGTACGTCTGAATGCCCATGCGGTCATTCCCACATCTGCTAAGTACGGCGAAGGTATCGAAGATATCGTGGATGCCATTGTATCCATACCTGGCGACCACCAGCCGGAAGAAACACAGCCCCGGCTACTGGAAATCGAACGTTTTCTGGAGCCCATTGAACCACTAAAAAATTATCTCGAAATATTGTATGACCGGTTAAACCACCATCCGCTGGTGGAAGCCCTGCGCTTGCTGAGTGAGCCGGGATATATCAATTATCTACTGCCCTACTGCACTGTCGATGAAATCGAAACATTAAGGGGGCTGTTGGAAGATGTGAAGAACACCTTCCGAAATTATGATATACCGTACCAATCTCTGGAGCAGGCCGCCCGCTATGCCTATATCGATGTTTACCTGGCTGATACGGTCCACCAGGAAAAAGTGGAACAAAAACATCTGAGTGAAAAAATCGATGGACTTCTAACACACCGTGTCGCTGGGCCCATCATATTTATTGGAATTCTGGCATTCATATTCAACGCCATATTCAGCTGGGCACAATATCCGATGGAGGCCATATCTTATGGTGTGGATTGGCTTTCGGTTTATGCGGCAAACAGACTACCGGACGGGGATTTGCAAAGCCTGATTGTTGACGGCGTCATTGCGGGTGTAGGCAGTATACTAGTATTTTTTCCGCAAATAATTCTATTGGTATTTTTTCTGGCTGTATTGGAAGACAGCGGTTATATGTCCCGAATGGCTTTTATGATGGACCGATTCATGCGCAAAATCGGTTTACACGGCCGGTCCGTTTTACCCCTGTTAAGCGGATTTGCCTGTGCCATACCGGCTATCATGTCTTCCCGAACAATTGAAAACTGGCGTGATCGCATTATCACGATTCTGATAACACCTTTAATGAGCTGCAGTGCACGTTTGCCCGTATACACGTTATTAATTGCAGCCTTCATTCCGGATAAACAAATTCTGGGCTTTTTTTCATTACAGGGCATCACACTAATGGGCATCTACTTTTTGGGCATGTTTACGGCTATTTTTGTGGCGCTGATTTTTAAAAATATTTTTAAAAGGCGTGCGTCCAACGTTCTGATAATGGAGCTGCCCCCGTACCGCATGCCTTTACCTCAGTCCATCTGGTGGCAAATTTATGATCGAGGCAAAGCTTTCCTGGTAAATGCCGGAAGTATTATTTTAGCGATCTCTATAGTACTTTGGTTTCTGGCCTCATATCCTAGGGCGGAAAATCATCAACAACTGAGTGCAAAAGAGCGTTTGGAATTCAGTTTCGCCGGTCGTCTCGGTCACGCCATTGAACCGGCGATCGAACCACTGGGTTATGACTGGAAAATAGGTGTGGGATTAATCACGTCGTTTGCAGCTCGTGAAGTTATTGTGAGCACATTAGCGACAATTTATAACCTCGAAAATGAAGAAGCCGGAAAACGTTCTCTCATAGAAGCTATGCAGGCAGACCGGGATAGTCAGGGAAATCCTGTATTTACAACTTTAGTTGCGGTTTCCTTGATGGTATTTTTTGCCTACGCCGCTCAATGTATGGCTACATTCGCTATTATCAAAAGAGAAACAAATTCCTGGCGCTGGCCGGTTTTCATGGTGATTTATATGACGGTTTTAGCCTATCTGGCCTCGCTTATTGTATATCAGGGTGGTCGCCTAATGGGATGGAGTTAATATGTTCGAAACTATTTTCGTAGCCATTATTGTAATCGTTGCCGCTTTCTTTGTAGGTAAGCGCATAAAACAAACTCTGACTGTTGGCGAAGAGGGGCATAAATGCGGTTCATGCCCTATTTATCAAAATTCCGGAAATACTAAAAAATCCTAAAGCGATCCAATATGTTCGGGATAGTTTATTTCCCTGTCCGCTTACTCGGGAAGGATTAGCTTTTAAGCCACTGTAAAAATTGGCCTTCATTGATAATGGTAACTCCTAATTCCTGTGCCCTGGAAAATTTTGAGCCGGCGTTTTCACCGGCAACTACGTAGTCCGTATTCCCTGAAACTGAACCGCTCACTTTACCGCCGCGTTCTTCAATAGCTTCTTTTGCCTTTGAACGGGTCATGGATTCCATTGATCCGGTTAATACAAACGTTTTTCCGTCGAATGTTTGCGAGATGGTTCTGGTCGGCTCATCTTGCCCTGCCGTCACATTTAAACCGAACTTTTCCAATTGATCAATGATTTGTAAATTTCTTTCCTGATTGAAAAAATCGGTAACACTGCGGGCCATTTTAGGCCCAATCCCCTCAACGTGTTCCAAGGCCGAAGTATCCTGATTTTTCAATGAATCCAGCGAGTTGAAATGTTTAGCGAGTAATTTGGCGGCATTTACACCGATATAGGGAATGCCCAAAGCAAAAACAAGTCGATA
This sequence comes from Caldithrix sp., assembly GCA_014730185.1. Taxonomy (GTDB): domain Bacteria; phylum Calditrichota; class Calditrichia; order Calditrichales; family Calditrichaceae; genus WJIP01. The sequence goes on from WJIP01000202.1 coordinate 14,652, forward strand.
AAACGGTTGTTTCTTACTGGCTTCAATGGCATCAATAAGATTTTGGGCACTCTTGTCCGCCATCCGCTCCAATTCCACTAAATTTTCTTTCTTTAACCGATAAATATCCGTTATATCTTCAACCAGATTCTTATTCACCAGAAGTTCGACAATAGCCGTTCCTAATCCTTCAATATCCATGGCGTCCCGGCTGGCAAAATGTTCAATACGTCTGAGAACCTGCGCCGGACAGGACATATTGGTGCAACGAATAGCCACCTCATCTCCCAAACGCTGTAATTCAGAACCGCAAACCGGACACTGATCGGGAATACAGATATCCTTAACGGTATTATCCCGTTTTTCTTTAAGAACTTTAATCACTTTGGGAATTATATCGCCGCCTTTTTCTACAAAAACATAATCACCTTCACGGATATCTTTTCTTTTAACTTCATCGGGATTATGCAATGTGGCTCTGGATACAGTTGTCCCTGCAATGAAGACCGGTTCGAGGTCAGCAACCGGTGTCACTGTTCCCGTGCGTCCCACCTGCCAGTTTATTTTAATAATCCGAGTTTCAGCCTGCTGAGCCTTAAATTTGAAAGCAATGGCCCATCGGGGATTTTTTGCCGTTGTACCGAGGGCTCGTTGCTGGTTAATGTCATTAACTTTAACGACCACACCATCAATTTCATATTCCAAATCATTCCTTTTCTTCTCCCATTCTTTAACATAGTTCAGCACTTCATCAACACCGTTACAAAGAGAGAAATGGGTATTCACCTTAAACCCAAATCGCTGTAACATTTTCAGGTTTTCTGAATGGGACGACTGTATAGCGGAAACATCGTCTGTATAAAATTGATAAATAAATATATCCAGACCGCGTTTCTCCACCACTCTGGCATCCTGCAACTTAAGCGTGCCTGCCGCAGCATTGCGTGGATTAGCAAACAGGTTTTCACCTGCTTGTTCTTTATTAGAGTTAATCGACCGGAATTTTTCTTTGGATAAAAATATTTCTCCCCGGACTTCAAATTGAGTTGGCGCGTCTTCACTGTGAAAGATGTGCAATGGTATGGAATGGATCGTACGAATATTGTTTGTGATTTCATCGCCCTGCATGCCATCACCCCGGGTTACTCCTCTCACCAGACGACCGTTTTCATAAACTAAACTTACGGCAACGCCATCAATTTTTAATTCACTCACATAGTCCACTGCAATATCCTTACTTAATCCGTTCCTTACCCTTTGATCAAATTCTCTGAATTCTTCCTCGTTGTATGTGTTGGCCAAAGACAACATGGGATACAGATGACGAACGGTAGGAAATTCTTTGGTCGGCTGGCCGGATACCCTTTGAGTGGGTGAATCCGAAGTTATTAGTTCCGGGTGTTTTCTCTCAATGGTTTCCAGTTCTTTAATAAGTTGATCATATTCGTAATCAGTGATTGTGGGTTGCGCCAGGACATAATATTCGTAATCATGCTGCCGGATCTTATTTCGCAATTGCACAATCTGTTTCTTTACTGACACGGTACCTCCCTTAAGACATTGTTTTTTAACCGATTATGGGTCCCGTACAAATGTGTTTCGCTGTTAGAGAAGCCTTTCGTATTAATTGATCCATATCGATAACGGAGTGAAATTTATGATCATAGAAAACCAATTCAAATTTTTTGAATTTTATTACTGATAGAAATTCCATTCCACCATAAAATACACAAGCAAAGCTATCCGCTCAAAAGCACCTCAAGAGGAGTTGAAAATGTGAGAATTTCCTTATTGATTTTACAAGTCTACCTGTTTATGTTAAAACCTTTAAAGAGATTCGGTATAAATATCAATGTACAAATTTGCCTATATATTATTGCTACTGGTGATTAGCTGCACCAATCCGTTTGCAACCCGCTCGCCGGAAGAACCGGAAAATACCGATAATGCAATCTATGACCAGGCTATTGACCCGGAAATTACAATTACCAATTTTAGCCGGGCCATTGAACAAAAAAATCTATTCCAGTATATGCAATGTTTTGTACCTACCGACCAACAGGAAATTCATCAGTTCACCTATCGGCCGGAACCGTTTTACGAAAATGATTTTGTAAATCGCTGGACACTAGATGATGAACGTAATTTTTTTGTGCAATTGACCGGGTCGGGAAATCAGAATTATCCCCGAATGCGTTTTTCTTTTCTGGACACCCTTTCCCTGAGACCGATAAACCCAACCGCTGTTGACGATTCTGTAGAGACCCAAAGTATGAATTACGAACTCGAAATTGATTTTTCAGCGGATAGCAGCACCACATTCCGTGGTACGAGTATTTTTCGACTGTTCAGGTCCAATCAGGCGCCCGAACTTTGGCACATCTATTATTGGCAGGATAATGCAATCAATGAAAATTTTCAATCGACCTGGACCTTTCTTAAGCTCTATGTTAACCAATAGAGGAAATAAATGGTTGGCAGAGTAAAAATTACACAATACACGGTATATACCATTGTATTGGTATTAATGTTTGGATGTGTTAATCCTTTTGCTCCGGCCCTGAGTAAGGGCGATAAACAAGGACAACTTATATTGACCGATCAGGAAACCCCTGAGGCTGTTTTAAAAAATTTCAGTTATGCCTACAATTTTAAAGATTCGCTCGTTTACAGTGATCTTCTGGACAGTAGTTTTCAGTTCATTTATAATGATTTTACCACTGACCCCGTAACCAAAGATTCGTGGGGCCGGGATGTGGACATCAAGACCACCGTTGGTTTGTTTCATCATTTTCAAACCCTCAACCTGGAATGGGGCGGGACCATATTCGAAAACTTTTTAAATGAAGAAAAATCCCGCAAAGAGATCAAAAAAACTTTTACATTAACTTTTGATGGCGGTGAACTCATACCGACCATCAAAGGTGAAGCCTTATTTATCTTTAAGAAAAAAATAATGGGCACACTGCCGGACACGAGTTCAATCTGGAAAATTACCCGTTGGGAAGATTTATCTCGGTTTTAATACAATTTCACCGTTCAACAACTTATCGTATTCAACCCGGAATTAAACAAGCAAGTTAACAGGCTGCAATATGATTTGGGTCTTTTTTTATGCACATGTTTTGATATTCTAAGGTTAAACAGCCATCTTTTTACTGGATACAATCCCGTTAAATATTTTTGTATGGTGTTCCTGGCATTATTACATTATTAAATTCATATCAAAGAATATATATAGAACTTTAAGGAGGCAAAATGCACCGGCTTGCCCTTGATATCGATCCGTTTGCTTATGTACGTAATTTAATGGATGAACGTGAACCCGACCTTGCCACTGCTATCGTTTTAGCCGAACTTGGAGGCGCGGAAAGTATTGTAGGCTATTTAAGAGACGATCTGCGTACCTGCTCGGAAAAAGATGTTAATCTGTTAAGGGAGTTGGTTAAAACTTACCTTAACATACGCACGAATATAACGGAAGAAAATATACGCAAATTAATGAGTATCAAAGTTGACATGGTAACCTTTGCAGCGCCTGGTGATGTATCTGCGGTTGCACCAAGCCCTTTAAATCTGACGACCTATGGCAACGAGGTGCACAAATATGTAGCTGAATTACGATCTACCAATATCATTAGTTCGGTTTTAGTTGAGCCCGATATAGAACAATTAAAATCAGCCGGTAAATTGGAATTTGATTATGTTGAAATTGACGTTTCACGGATGAGTGCATCGACCGATATGAATGAAGAACTGGAATTTCTGGAAGAATTGAATGGATTAACTATAGCTGCCAATAAAATTGGTATGGGGGTGAGCATTTCCGGAAATATCGGTTATGATAATATTAAGGATTTAGCCCAGATTGCCAACATTGAAGATATAATAGTCAGTAATGCGGTATTTAATAAAGCTCTATCTATAGGTCTTGAACAGGCTGTGCGTGATATGATTACGCTTATTTAACGTATACTCAATTATGACACGTATGTTATCTAAAACTAAAATAGCTGTTTTTCATCTTGTATCGATCGTAATGATTTGGGGGAGCTTGCTCTATGGCGGAGAAACCCATTTTCGATATTATCGATGGGGCCAGGACCATCCGGCGCTGCAAAACACTAACCCTGATACAGAGTTTTTTTTAAAAGACTGGCAAATAGCGATCAAAGAAAATCAATACCAGCCCATTTCAGTCCCATTTTATGCAGAGGGTCTGAGCAAAGTTAGATTAAAAGCCATTTTTAATCTAGACCGGTTAGAGGGTAGCGGCTTACTTTTTTTAGAGGGTACTGGCTTAAAAGGCATCGCCAAAATTATTCTTAATGGTCAATATATTCAACATCATAGTAATCATTACGGTCCCTTTCGAATAAAACTGCCCGGCAAAAGAATTAATCATCAAAAACCCAATGAACTTATCCTTGAACTCAATGATCCAGAAAAAACAAACGGAGGGTTTCCACAGTACGCCAAAATGTTTTCCAGAAGGCAAATTTTGGGAATAACCCGTCCACTTTTCATTCGGATCCAGCCGGAAAATCGTGTTGAAAACTTTATTTTTAATGCTGTGCCGCTCTCGCAAAATCGTACCGCAATTGATTATGACTATATCATCCAAATTCCCGAGTCGGCACTTGATGAATCCCTTCGATTGAAAGCCGAATATCAATTAAAACATATTAAAACCGGCGCTGTGATTTACAATGAAGAAGAGTTTATTATTAACATTAAAGAACATGTCGAAGGACGGATTACCTTAGACAATCAGTACCTATGGTCGCCTGAAAATCCGCAGCCGCTTAAGCTGACCATACGTCTGAGTCAGAGAGAAAACACTTTATTGAGAGAAACACATATTATCGGTGTCCGCGATATTGAACTAAGAAAAAACCGGCTATACTTCAATAACTCCAAATTGTCAATTAAGGGTATCAATTATCATGAACCGTACGATTCACTGATTAATCGTAATTATTACCATACCGTTAAGCACGACTTTGAATTAATGAAGCAGTTTGGATTTAATGCGGTGCGCTTACCGCAATATTGCCCCGATGAAACAATGATCCATCTGGCGGACTCGCTGGGCCTTCTGTTGTTTGGGGATTTACCCATCTGGCGATATCCGAAGTTACTCTACAGTGACGATAACCTGTTGGAAATTTCAAAAAAGGCCATATCAGACCTCAGCCGTCAGTTTTCCTTCTCACCCTCTTTTATTGCTCTGGGCATAGGACGGGAAATTCCGGTGTACGAAGCAATAGCTCAAAAATTTATGTTAATTTTAAAGAGTTACACCCGTTCACATAGCAGCTTTTTCACCTATCTTTCACCCATACCCCACCAGTTTTTACCCCCTGAACAGGCAGCAGATTTTTACATATTTGATCATTATTTCCCTCTTCAGGAACATAGACAAATGCAGGATATTCCGCTATCGCAACTGATGCTGGCCGGAAATTTGGGAATTATCCGGGACCGTTCGGCTTATATCTGGGACGAGGATATGGCCAATACCAATCGAGCTGCTTTTATAAAAAGGGATATCTATAATGCACTACGCAAATACCAATTTGAAGGAGGCTTTGTCAGTAGCTACAGAGATATTCCCATGGCTTATAAAACTCATGTTAATATCGAAGAAGACGTGTTTCCGGGGGGACTTGTAAAGCAAAATCATGATCCCAAACATTGGGTGGATAAAATCCAGACCATGTGGTCTACAGAGAATATGGATATACTACCGGAAGATGACCGTGGCCACTCTACGAATTTTTTTTCCATTTTAGTTTTCTTTTCAACCATAATATTCTTTTATTTTTATCGCACTCGTCCGCGCATGCGTGATAATTTTAACAGGGCCGTTCGACGGCCATATGGTTTTTTTGTCGACATGCGGGAACGTCGTATCATTCCCCTGGTAAATTCATTTTTAGTAAGCGGTTTCGCAGCTCTATTATTAGCTGTGTATGTGGCTTCCTATTTTGTTTATTACAATAACTCTTATGGATTTCAGGAAGTGGCCGCCTCCCTATTAATACCATTTAATCTTTACCATATTTTTCTACTCGTAAATCAACAAGCCTGGGCCGTAACTCTGTTATTCTTCATTCTGTTTTTTCTGCTGCCGATATTGATCAGCACTTTCTTAAAATTGATCAGTTACTTTTCTTTGGAAAAAATTCGCTTTCGACAGGCCCTTGCCATCGGGCTTTGGTCCGGGGTACCCATCCTCTTTCTAATGCCTTTCAGCCTTGCCCATCATCATCTCCTGCCATCCGGGAACTGGCATCTATATCTGGTTATCATACTGCTTGTCGTACTCTTCTGGGCTCATATACGCATTATCAACGGCATCCGCGTACTTTTCATTACAAGTAGTATGAAGGTCGCCCTCATCTTATTTTTGTCTTATCTGATTCCATTAATTATCTTATGGTTTGCATTCAAACCAGTACCCTATTGGATTGACTATATCAACATGGTACTTGAGGCCCATACGATCTTTTAGTAACGGAGAACAATGTATCTATCCAAGCTACAATTACAGGGTTTTAAATCTTTTGCCCCCAAAACTATTTTGAAATTTAACGATGGAATCTCCTGCATAATCGGCCCCAACGGATCCGGAAAATCAAATATCGTGGATGCGGTTCGCTGGGTACTGGGCGAACAACGGGTTAGTACCTTACGCAGTGATAAAATGGAAAATGTAATCTTTAACGGGGCCAAGGACCGCAAACCTATGGGTATGGTCGAAGTATCTATGACCATTCAGAATAATAAAAAAGTGATTAAAACCGAATACGATGAAGTCCATATCGCCCGCCGGCTTTACCGCTCGGGCGAAAGCCAGTATCTATTTAATAAAACACCGGTTCGGTTAAAAGACATTTTAGACGTTTTCACTGATACAGGTCTGGGATCCAACTCTTATTCGGTTATTGAATTAAAAATGGTAGAAACCATACTCAGTGAGAACAAAAACGAACGTCGCGAACTATTTGAAGAGGCTGCGGGGGTCGTAAAATATAAAACAAGACGCAAATCCGCTCTGCGAAAGCTGGAGAATACACGCACCGATTTAACACGCATCAATGATATTATAAGTGAAGTACAGCATTCCGTTAATTCTTTATCCCGACAGGTCGGTAAAGCTCGCCGCTATCTGAACTATACGGATGAATTAAAAAAGCATGAGCTGGATATAAGCCGATTTCGCTATCACAGACTGATGGACGATCTACGTCCCCTCAAACAACAATTGGATGAAGTCAGTAAACTGAAAGATGAAAGTCATCATCAAATAACCATCGATGAAGCATTGCTCGAGGACTATAAAAATGAGCAGCTTAAAACCGAACAGCAGCTACAGGAAATACAAAAAAAGCTAAACGAGCTGGATATAAAAATTGCTGACAATAAGCGTGAAGAAGCGGTTGCGGATACAAAAGCGGATGAAATGCAGAAAACCAAAAAGCGGTACAAAGAAGAGATTGAACATTTTAACAAACGCATTGAACTATCGGAAGAGCACAGAAAACAGTATAGTGAAGAATTATCACAGCTCACAGAACAGCAGGAAAAATTACACCAAGAATTTTTAGCAGTCGATAAGAAACGGTCCGAAGAAATGACGCGGCTGCAGGCCGAAAAATCGAAAATTGATGAGCTCAATAACGCATTCCGCCGGCAGTTCGAAGCATTAGCCAGTCAAAAAGATCAACTAAAACAGAAAGAATATCAACAGGGATTCCAGCAGGAGCAGTTATCAAACCTTGAATCCAATCTGACCGAACAAAAAGCACAAATCGATGAGCTCAATAAAAAAAAGGAAGATTTGATTAAAGTTAAACGACAAAAGGAAGCAGAGTTAAATACAATTCAAAACGCTTTAAATACATTGAATAGGGAGATGGAGGCGTTTACCGCTGAAAAAGAAAAACACGAACAGGAACGGGATCGTATCAATGCACATCTCAACCGAGTGCAAACCCGTATTCAGTTTTTTGAGCAAATCATCAATTCTTATGAAGGCCATGCCGAAAGCACGCAGCATATTATGGCCCATAAACGCGATATTCCCGGTATTCATGCGCCACTTTCGGACATTATATCCGTAAAACCGGAGTTAACCGATTTGTTAGAAATTGTACTGGGCGGTGCGCTTGATTATATTATTGTCGATGATATAGAATCCGCAAAATCATTGATCCAATTTGCCCGAATCCATCAAAAAGGCCGGGTTACCGCTATTCCTCTGCAATCAATTCAAAACATTCCTGATCCGGAGCCGATTAAGGTCCCCGATAAAGCAAAACATATAATGGATTTCATTACCTGTAAACCTCAATACAAAAAATTAATATCCATTTTACTGGGCGATCTTATGCTGGTGGACCAACTGGAGGAAGCGATCAATTTATCCAGTAAACATCCTTCTTTGCGCTATATAACCGCCAAGGGTGAAACCGTCAATGTAAATCATCTCGTTTCAGGCGGATCGCATGAGAAAAGGGAAATTTCTATCATTGGACGCAAAGATCAACTGGAACAGTTACGTAAAGATGAAAAGAACTTTCAAGCTCAGTTACAGAAAGTGGAAAAAAATCGTGCCACCGTCATTAAATCTTTGGCAAAGCATGAGGAAGAAAAACAAAGACGTTCGCAGCAGTTAACCGAAATCCGTAATGCATTGATGGAAACAGAAAAGAATGAACATGAACAACGTTTTCAGATCAGTAATTTGCATACGCAGATCAACCAAAATGAAAACCATTTAACCGCACTTCGTAAAAACCTGAAACAACTCAAAGGCGAAATTGAAGAACTTCAAGTTAAGGTGGAAAGTGAGCAAAACGAACTGAATGAACTGGAACAAGAGACAATAGAAAGTACCAAGGACTACGAACAAAAAAATGATGCCGTTCAAGCTTTGATTAATGAAGTACAGCAAGCTCAGTTAAACGTTTCCAATATTAATAACCAATTGAAAAACCGGCAGAACGACGTCGAACGGTCAAAATCCACTATTAACGATTTGAAAACGGATATTGATAACCGGGTTCAGGAAATTGAACAAATCGAGAAGTCGTTGGTAGAAATTGAAAACAACCGAAAGAAACGTCGTGAAATGCAAAAAAAATATTGGCGAGAGCGCGATCAACTGGATGATCAGCTTAAAACCATTGAACAAGAATATCAGGATATGCGTGACAAAATAAAGGAAATCGAAGACCAAACCAAACAGTACCGCAGACAACACGATTCTTCTCTGGAGAAAACCCGTCAACTGGAAATGCAAATCAGCGATAATCGGTATAAAGCCGAGCGTATCCGTGAAAATATGCTGAACGAGTACGCCGAAGATGTGGAAATTGGTTTACCTTATGAAGAACTGGATGAAGAGGCTACGGAAGAACAGATCAATCTGTTAAAACAACGTATTAAAAATCTGGGTGCAGTTAATCCCCTGGCAGTCAACGAATACGACAAAGAAAAAGAGCGATTGGATTTTTTAACCAAACAAAGAGATGATCTGCTTCAG
>WJIP01000203.1 GCA_014730185.1 Caldithrix sp.
CGTACAACATCCTTTACAATAGTCGAATTTAAATAGGTATATTTTTCATTGGGCATCAAAAATACGGTTGTAATACCGCTTTCCAGGTGTTGGTTCATTAAGGCCATTTGAAATTCATATTCAAAATCCGAAATAGCCCGCAGCCCTCTTAAAATTACCCGGGCATTTTTCGATTTGGCGAAATCAACCAACAGTCCGTCAAATTCCTGGCAAATCACATTAGGCATTTTATGAATGGCGTCTTCGATCATGTTCTTACGTTCATCGACCGAAAACATGGGTTTTTTGCTCACATTAACGGCAACTGTTACAATAACCTGGTCGAATAATTTGCTGCCGCGTTTAATGATATCTATATGCCCCAGTGTAATGGGATCAAAGGTGCCGGGATATATGGCAATTTTATCATTCATTATTTTGTACCTTTTTTATAAAACTTATCAGGCTTCTCCCGATTTTTTTTTGTCTGAGCATTTCATAGTCCGCGTGTTGTTGACTAATTGGATTGGATATTTCATGCTCAATAACAAAAACCGCATGCTCCCGCGCAACATTTTTAACCAGCAAATCAACCAATTGCTGTAAGTCGGGATATACAAACGGTGGATCTAAAAAATAAAAATGGCCATCGCCGGCGTTATCTATTGCAAATCGCAGAGCGTCTTTCATGACTATAACATATTGATTGTCTGTAATATCCAGTAATTGCAAGTTTTTTTTTAAAGTCTGAATTGAGGCTGGATTTTTATCTATAAAAGTAACATGAGTTGCTCCCCGGCTTAAGGCCTCTATGCCGAGATTTCCGCTACCTGAAAATAAATCATAAACCCTGCTTTTATCAAGATACTCTGCTATAATGCTGAATATATATTCTTTTACGCGGTCTGTAGTTGGCCGTATAGATAAATTGTCTGAAGCTGATAATCGTCTTCCTTTATACTTACCCGAAATAATGCGCATTCGTTCTACAATTAAATATATAATTTTAATACAAAATTCAAAGTATATTGATCCGATTTAGTGAGATTTGGGTGATCGGCCATTATTTTGATCTTATGCAATTCGATATTTTTATTAGCCTTTCCCATGGCTCCGATAAGATTCATACATCCGTTTAGATTTCCGCTGAAACCGGCTTCCATGGTCTGCACCTGATAGTTCTCCTGAGTACCGGAATCTATGAACTTGGATTTGTTTAATGTAACTCCCTGGGCCGAGGCCAGTTCATTTAAAAAAGATTTCAGCGCATCTCTGGATTTAATGGGTTCTTCGACACTGACTCCACTAACGTCCATGCCATCCAATTCCAGTTTGTAAACACCAAAAATTCCACCATTTTGACCGGCTCTGATTTTTGAAGTTAACAAGATCAGTTTATTCTGTTGCATTTGTTCTTTGAATTGTAAATTTAATCGGGCCAAATCCGCCCGATCATTTCCAAAAACTTCGAACAAGCACTCTTCACCATAAAACAGCAAGCTGGAAAGGTAAATTTCTTTATTATCTACCTGACGGGTTATATTGGAAATGAGATTAATTCTGCCCTGAGCATTACGTGCTATTTCATTGTAGAAAGTCATTCTGGCCCGTTCGGCTTCTGAAATGGTCTCTTTAGCTACCGGCTCAGTGCTTTGGGGTGTGGTAGCTTTTTGTGCTTCGTCGCCCGTAAAAAATAAACTCCGTACAACAAAGAATGCAACGATTAAAAGGACAACGATAACTCCACCTATCAGGATCGGTTTATAATTGATACCTTCTTGTCTGTCATCTTCATAATCTTCAATAACGGGACGTCTTGGAGGCGGAGGCGATTCGTCTAGTTCTTCTTCATCCTCACCGAGCATTTCGTCCATTTCCTCGGGTTCGGATTCGTCCAGATCACCTTCTTCTTCATCTTGCAGTTCTTCCAGAGCACGGTCTAATTTTTGATCTAAATCGGAGCTCATACTTTGTCGTTCTTCTTCATCATACTCAGGTTCAGCATCATTCCTTTCTCTGAGTTCGTCATCCAGCTCCGGATCAATCTTTTCTTTGAGTTCATCCAAAGAATCAGAAGGCGTTTCGTGTTCAGCATCCTGTTGTTTCTTTTTCTTTTTATCCTCTTCCGATAATTGGTCATCTTCAAAATCCGAGAGGAAATTATCTTTATCAAATAAATTATGTTTACTCATAATACTTTCCTCCCTTGTTAAGATTGAATCTCCATTAACGCACCCAACGCCTCAAGATGGCACTCAGCTTGATTCTGGATTTGATCCGATTCAATGAATTGACCAGGCTCCAGCTCTTCGTAATTAAAAGGCGCGTTTTTATTCATATAACTTAATAATTCACTATTATACACCGCACTGGCTAAAAAATAGGTAAGATCACTGCTTTTGGTAATCGGGATCTCCCCGACGACTGCTTGAACATATTTTACACGTTTGAGAATTACATCGGCAATTTTGTCAACAGCCGCATTGATCTTTTTTTCATGCTTTATTTTATCAATAAATGTTTGATAGTAGGCCCGGTTAATGTAAAGATGATGAGTTATTGTATGGGTATCGACCTTTGTATACAGTGCATTGGTTATCTGTTTAGGTTGCCATACTTTTTCGAGAATGTTTTCCACGGCAAAACCATTAAGTATTAAAGACTGCAATTGCCCGCCCAGTAAGTTGACCATAGACATAATTTGCCGCATTATGGTTTTATGAAGGCATACAAACATGCGTTCTTTGTACGATTCATAATCATAGGTTTTTCCGTAATCGATAACCTTATAGTTTTCGATTGGCTCAGATAGTGTGTTTTCCAGCTCCCATTTAACCTGGGCCTTAATAAGTTGAACATCGCTATTATCCGGTATGGCCACCCTTTTTAGTACAGCATAATTATTAGGTACAGCAATGACAATTTGCGGGTTATCAGTATTCAATGAGTCTCTGATTAATTTAACCATTGATTTAATGGAAGTAGTTTCAAATAATGTATCGTAATAAAATTTAAAGGGGTAAATGAATTGTTTGCAAAAAACAGCCCCCGGCCCTGAAGAAGATGCACCTTCGCCACTGACAATATTCAATGACTTTTGCGAAAAAGAAATACCAAGCAGATGATCCATATTACCAACTGTTAAACTAAAAAAAGGAGGGGTATAGCCCTCCTTTTTAATGAGATTTTTTTATGTTAATTAATCTTCGTCCTCTTCTTCCCAGCTTTTCACATCTTTATAAATATAACCATGATTTTGAATACGTTTTTCAAAGACTCCATAAACCGGCACTGTAGTTCCCTCTTCGGAAAAAACAAAATGTTCACCCAGCTCGATTTCTATTTCACCCAGTTTGGTCACCAACTGTTCACTCTTTAGAACCTTTATATCATTCAATAATTGGTCCAGATTCTGCATATCGCCTTCAAAATTTTCAACATCTTTGGGCAGCCAACGTACTTCATCCAATTTTTCATTAAATTCAATCAGTTTATCCGTCATTTCCTGATGTAGTGTATCCAGGTTGCCGTAGATGTTTTCATCATAAGCTTGATAATAAATTCGGATACCGTTCAAACCATTTTCTATAGATCCTTTCAAATCACTATAACTTTTTGAATTTTCAGCGGTTTGAACGAAATTATTCACATTATCATAGGCCTTAAACATACTGATATCCAGAAATCGATCTCTGATTTCTTCCATCTCCTTGTAAAGAATAAAAATATCTGTATTTTTACTGACCCGTTTACGCACCGAATACGCCTTTTGCACCAAATAATTTAAAGTATCTTTATAATTCATCATTGCCGGCTGGATATCTAATGCCTTAATTTTTTGGCCTGTATTCATCGTCTTTTCGTTCAATTCTTCGAACAGTACCGGGCTTTCAACCTTAATCGCTGCTGAATCATCATCAATTAAAACAATATACGACTTACCATAAACGGGACTGGTAAAATTATCTTCCGTTAAATGCAGGATGAGTGAATCGGAATTCGACAGCTTGAACATTGCATTTTTGGATGTAACAATATAATCGTTTAAAAATTTATCGTAAGTGGCCTTTAATTGATCCGAGATGTTGTTGGCATCAGCACTGGCCTGACTGATATCAACATTGGAATTTAGGTTTATTAGTGCCCGGTCAACCTTCTTCTTAAAATCTTCCAGACGGGCATCCACACTGGTTACTGTCGATACTTTGGAGTGTCTGACTTTAAGATAAAATTTTTCTAAACGGTCAGAAAGCGGTTTCCATCTATCCTGAAAGGCAGTAAATTCAACCTTAGGCAAAACATTTTTTAAGGTATCCGTAAAATCTGTGGTACGGGCGGCCGTTGTCTGTAAGGAATAATTGGACATATCCCGGCGAAAACTAACAATACTATCCAGATAAGTTGTTGCAATCATATAATTCTTTAAATCGGAGGCATTGTTCAATTCTGATAACTTAAAACGTATTTGTTCACCTTCATTGTAAATTTCTTCAATCAACTTAAAGTCCCGGGCATTAACATCCAGATCGCTGATTATTTGAGCAATGTTGTCATGAACTTTGATAATACGGTCCGTTACTGGATTGTTGAGGTAATCATCAATTAAAACGGTAAGTTCCGTTGTGTAATTGACAATTTTCTGCCGTTGTAAAATTACCGAATCCTGGCGAACGCCATTCATAAGTTCCGTTGGATTGGTGGTAAAACTATCAAATTTAGAGTGATAAAATTTTTCACTTTCATAAATACTGCTCATATCGGAATGCGCAATTTGGGCTTCTCTTTCTTCTTCCTGCCAGATACGGCCGGGTATTATAATAACCAGAACCAATACGACGGCTAAAATTAAAATGATTAATTTTAATAGGATTGAGCCCTTTCCCTCAGTCTTTGCCATCTTACCTCCACAAAAGAATCATTATTTTATGATAATCCGTTTTAAATAGAATAAAACAAGTACAAGTTAAATAAATATGATTTTAATGTCAATGTTTTTTTGGATTACTCTAGTGGACTTAAAAGCAATAATTTTAACAACTTCGCCAATTAAGCAATGATTGATTTAATACATTTAATATTGCAAGTTATTCTATCTTTCCATTAAATTAATTTTTTGTTCACTGAATAGCTAAAAATTGTTTAAAGTTAAGGTTTCAAATTATGAAAATAACCCCATCCATCATATTCTTTACGTTAAGCTTATTTTTGCTATTATCCTGCAAATCCGAGCAAACGGGAGACGTAGAGGAAAAGCTTAAAACAATAAAACAACTCGAATATCAGCGGGTATCCGATCCCGATCAATGGCTGGCACTCTATAGCAACGACACCTATGAGGGCCTGAGAACAGAAATTCTTAAGAGTATGGGACGTTGTGAAAACGATACTTTCTTGCCCGTACTGATTGAACTCACAAACCAAACCCAAGAGGACAGTATTCTGGAAGCGGGCATCCAAGCCATAGCAAATATTGGTGGTGCTTCGGCTACTCAATTCTTAATTTCTCTGGATTTCAAATCCCTGTCCCAAAAATTACAGCTTAATGTTATTCATGCGTTGGGCAAAAGTGGAACCGATTCTGCGGTACAACTTTTGCTGAAACTTTTATCCGAATCCGCACAAAACGATGCCATATATAGATCACTGGCGTTGGCGGTCCGTAAACAATCCCAACCGGCAGGGTTTCTAACATCGCATATTGACAGCACTTTCTTCCAAAATATTACAGAATCCAAATCTTATTTTCTTTCGTATGCCGCATCACCCCAACATCTTCTGCCGATCATTGATCAATTAAATAATAACAAGACACCAGCAAAAGCAAAAAAGTATATTCTGAAAACATTGGTTCGCCTAAAACAAAACGATGGGCCAACCATTACAAAGATGCTTCAAAATGACAGCCTGGCAACCCAATCATTACGACAATCGCTTAAGCATTTATTGATTGACACGCAAAAGGACTGGCAAACAAAATATACTGCTTTAAAATTTTCCGGCACTGTTGCTGACAGCAGTTTTTTCCCGGTTTACAGACAATTAATTAGTAATGCCCGGATTTCCCATATACCACTGGCTGCACTCGAAGCTTTTATTCAGGCCGATGCCAACGCCGCTCTTTCTGCAATTCTTGTACAAATAAACAAGAGTGCGGATACATACTTCAAAGGAGAACTTATTGATTTGTTGAGTTTGTTGGATAAACAAATGACGTTTCGTTATGCTATGCAGTATCTGGACAGAGGAGATCGTTATTTTAAAGGTAAGCTTCTCGATGCTCTTGGTAAAACCGGCCTTAAATTGTCTCGTCAAAAATTACATCAATTTACTTTTGTGGAAGATATCTACCTAGTTAATAAAGCATTTGATAACCTGGTTCAATTAAATGCCGTCACTAATCGAGACTTTCAGAATATGATGAATACCGGATATTCCAGTGCAATTACCAAGGCTCTGAATTGGAGGATGCAACGTAATCGGTATCCGGAACCCGGAAAAGTGATTGATCTTTTTACTCAATTTAACACGGCACCGCATTATGATTTGCAAAACACGTTAATCGATGTCATGAAAAAAAGCCAAATCCGGTTAAATCCTGAAGAATTTCAGCAAATTTATGACAATGCCACTCACTACAGTGTGCGCCAGGACTTGAAAAAATTATTTCCTGAATTGGCAGAAAATGCGGACTTACCTCCTATTCGGTTTAATTTAACCCCCTCGCTGCAACCCGATTCCATCGACTTCAATAGGAGCCCATCATTGGTTGAGTTAAAAACAACGCAGGGGTCAATAACCATACGGCTGTTACCCGGTATAGCGCCTCTTACGGTTCACAATTTTTTAAACCTGGTAAACAAAAAATTTTATGATGGGTTAACATTTCACAGAGTTATCGCAGATTTTGTTATCCAGGGAGGCGATCCCAGCGGAACCGGCTGGGGTGGATTACCCTTTTTTATTCCGAATGAAAACAGTTTTGAACCCTTTAAACGTGGTAGCGTCGGCATTGCAACTTCCGGGATGGATACCGGCTCCTGCCAGTTTTTTATCTGTCAATCGGAACAATTTCATCTGACAGGCGATTACACCTTATTTGGCCAGGTAACAAAGGGCATGCAAACGGTAGACCGGGTTTTACCGGGGGATAAAATTATCGAGGCTAAAGTCATAAGTGGTCCACTCTCCGGTAACGGTTCATAATAATCTTTTATTAACTTGATAAACGAATATTGAAACAAACACTCTTTAACCAAAAAGGTAATTTTAAAGGATTTTTATTCTTAATAGGCATTGTGCTTATTATCTCTGGTATATGGTACTCTCAAAACCTGGTTGAACAGCTAAAGGACCAAACCACTGAATATATTCGTTTTAGAATTAAAGTTTTTGAAGAAAACATAAACAATCCCGAATTTAGCGATAATGTGGATTTTCTCTTTAGTGAAATCATTCAAACCGCAGACTATCCCATTATTTACACCGATAAAAACAGAAATCCACAAAGCTGGCGCAACATCAATGCCAGGCTGGATACCACATCTTATTCCGAGCTTACTGCCAAAGACAGCCTCAAACTAAGTAATGTATTACAACAAATGGCCAGCGAAAACGAACCCATACCGATTGAGTACGAAGGTTCTCCTCTCGGGTATTATTTTTATGGTTATTCCCCGGTTATTTATAAACTTCGTATGTTTCCCTATGTTGCGATTATTTCAGCTACACTGTTCATATTGTTGGGTTATCTTGGTTTTTCCTATATTAAGCGTAGTGAACAACAATTCATATGGGTAGGCATGGCTAAAGAAACTGCCCATCAACTGGGCACCCCTTTAAGTTCAATTTCAGGTTGGCTTGAACTGCTTAAGAATGACAGCTCTGTTAAAGACGAAGCGGTTCATGAAATGTACAACGACCTAAACCGTCTGAACAAAATCACCGACCGGTTTTCCAAAATAGGTTCCGTTCCCAGTCTTGAGCGTAGAAAGGTTAACCAACATATCCAAAATGTGGTCACCTATTTCAATAAACGCCTTCCCAATCAAAAAAATAAAGTTGTGATCAGCTTCACTGATAATTTAGAGGTTTCAGCTTTACTTAATGCCGAATTATTTGAATGGGTTTTGGAAAATCTGATTAAGAATGCTTTAGACGCTACCAAAGACCGTAATGGCATCATCGATATC
>WJIP01000204.1 GCA_014730185.1 Caldithrix sp.
GATGCGGAGGCGGCGTGGGCGGCGGGGGCGGCAGCGTCGGCGGAGGCGAGGGCGAATGCAGCGAAGGCGGAGGCCCGGCTGATGCCCTGCCTGGATCGAGCACGGGGGATTCTGGCAGGCCGTATTCCTGCTGAACAATACGATGTTTTCTCAGGTACATGATGTGGCGGTAAAACATTTCAATGCTGACGGACCAACAATAAATATTCCTATAGGAAAAATTCCCCCCGACTTTACTTTGAAATTGGATCGGTCTGATGCAAAAATAACAATCGCAAAGATCAATAAGCAAATATGTCTGGTTCATGGAATATGGCAACTTTGATGCAAAAGTGGTCCCAAAATGGAGGGAAAAATGGCACATCCTCGTGGAGGTTATAAAAACAAGAGCGGACAAAAAATTCCTGGCGTCACTACAATTATAGGCCGCTTCAAAGATAGCGGCGGTCTGATGTATTGGGCGTTTGAGCAGGGAAAAGCAGCAGAAAGAGGTGAAATAGAAAAATTATATGACAAGCGCGATGAAGCCGCCGTGGCGGGAACAATCGCGCACAGTATGGTTGAAGCGACCATCAGAAGAGATCCATTGCCAGACATATCCATGCATCCGGAAAATATACAAAAACATGCCCTCCAGGGGTATGAGAATTATTTGAGATGGTCACAAAATAGCAAAATTGAGGTAATTTACCAAGAGATACAACTTGTGAGCGAAAAACATCAGTTCGGAGGGTGCCCAGATGCTATTATTATAGCAGATGGAAAGTTAGCTGTCGGCGATTGGAAAACTTCTGATAGTGTTTACCCTGATTACTTGATACAACTTTCTGCATACAAAAAATTGTGGGAAGAGAATTTCCCCGATCAACCAATAACTGGCGGGTTTCATCTTTGCCGTTTTGGAAAAAAGCATGCTGATTTCGCTCATTTTTTCTGGCATGAGCTGGATGATGCATGGGAATTGTTTCTATTGTACCGCCGGGCATATGATCTTTACGGAAAACTTAAAAAGAGAGTTTGAAAGGAGAACAGCATGGAATTTTCACTTGCGGGAGTGCAGGAAAAGTTAAAAGCTCCCAAGAGCCAATTTAACAAGTACACAGTCGATGATATTTTAGCGATGAGGCCGTTTTTTTGTGAGAGATATCGCTGCAAGATATGGCATTTGCCTAACGTGGACCCGTGTAAAGATTATCAAAAAGACGATCACGAGACTTTGCGTTGTAATGGGTGCCCCCACAATAAAGTCCATAAAAAAATAACAAGCCCATGTGTCATCCGTAATTTGGGTGAAGACACCTATCACATCCGACGAAAGCGTAAAAATGATGCCCAAAAGTAGGATTGAAACAGTCACGCAATACTCTTTCGAGCAGAAAAATGCAATTGAAAAGACTTGGAGTTTTAGACAAGAGTTGCATTGAGGAAGTGCACAGGGTGAAATGAGCCGCAAATACCCACAAAGTGTTGAAGCTGAACAGGCCGTAATCGCCGGCATGATGGTCTTTACGGATATAATCCCGAATGTTAAAGAAATATTGGACTCGTCCGATTTTTACCTTAAGTCGCATGAAAAAATTGTGGAAGCAATTTATGATATAGACGCATCGGGTGCCATACCTGATATTATAACAGTGTCGGAATATTTAAAATCACATAATACTTTAATAGCAGCGGGCGGCGAAGAATATTTGATGACACTGGCTGATAGTGTCAGCACATCCGGACAAACGCAATATTACATTGAGATAATCAAAGAGCATGCTATCAGGAGAAGCATAATCATTTCATGCGAAGAGATTTCAGAAATTGCTTTTCAGCGCGGATCCCTGGAGGATCTACTAACATCATATCGAAGCAGCATGAAAATACTCGACCCGCATGAAAAAACACCATCTCATATAGAACAAATTAACCAAATAGCCAACGAAATAGAAGAACAAAGTAAAAATCCGAATCCCGTATCAGGCGTGCTTACCGGGTACGCCGGCATTGATAAAAACATGGTCGGGCTTGAAAAACAAACAACAATTTACATAAAAGCACAAAGCCAAACCGGAAAATCTGCTCTTGCATTAAATATTGCAGAAAATATCGGCATGACCTATGATGGATATATTCCGTTTTATACGCTTGAATCAACACATAGGGCACTTAATAAACGACGTTTCGCAAGAGCAACAAATATACCATTGACGAGAATACGGTTAGGCAATTTGCACGATGAGTATGAATGGGAAAGATTCAATGAAGCAATAAAGGAATTAAGTAAATCAAAGTTGCACATAATCGACTTATCGAGATACAGATACATTGAGAACATTATAATTCACTTGGAGACTATTAAAAGAAGTAGAAAATACAGTGGTATATCGCTGATAGTTATAGATTTTCTACAATTACTCGACACATACAAAAAGTATAGCAATAAGCATGAACGGTTCTCGATCTTGAGCGATGAATTAAATACTTTATCTAAAGATATGGACTGTCCCGTCTTAGTTTTAAGTCAGGTCAACAAAGACTATGACGCAAAAGAAAGTGGAGATATCGAAAACAATGCAACCCACGTCTGGGAATTGCGAGCGGAAAAAGACACCGAAGTGGTCAAATTAGTCGCGGTGAAGGGCAAAGATACGGGACATTGGTCTACATCGCTCAGGTTTCAACGTTACGCACAAAGATTTTGCGACTTAGAATGCAATGACGATGTACCATTCTAATAAATAATTTCCAGAAAGACGGCTAACGCCGCATTCTCAACTCAATGTTGAACCCTTGAAGGAGCGATGGCGTGGGCCATGGGGGAAGGTGCATGGCCACGCCCTGACACTAAAAAAATATGAAAGGAGACCATGAAATGAACAAAGAAATAAAAAATAAAAAGACAAAAAATTCAAACGAAGTAGGGGGATATAATCGTGATAGTTACAAAATGGTCAATTGTTGTTATGAGCAACAAATGGAAAAAAGAATCACAAAGGTAGTTCTGTGTGGGAAAAATGCCGCAATATACAACGATGAAAATTACACCATCGAAATCGAAGACCTATCAGGCGGTGAATTTGTCGTAGTCACCAAACCCTACGAAAACGCGGAAGGCGAAGTGGGGGGGCGAATTGAAATCGAACCAGAAGATTGGCCCTTTTTAAAAGAAGCAATAGATGAAATGGTAAAGCAATGCAGATAATAAAAAACATTTTGTTTTACAGTGGCGCAGTATTGTTTTGTTTTTTTGTGTGGTATTATTTATTAAGCAGTTTTAGTGTTTTTTTAATGTGGGGATTGGGAAAATGAAGATTTATCTTGCTGCACCATACAAACATGTTATAGCTTGGTGCGAAGCATTTGGAGTATAAAAAAAATGGCAAGACCGCAGAAGAAGGGGTTAGACTATTTTCCGCATGACACCGATTTAAGCTCTGACGACAAATTGCTTTTACTAGAAGCTGATCATGGTATGACCGGCTATGCAGTGTACGTAAAACTTCTCGAAAAAATCTACCGGGAAGGCTATTTTTTGTATTTTGACGACAGAGTTTCAAAGTTGTTTTCGAGGTTGAACGGCATAGAAATTGCGGTATGCGAAGGCATATTAAAATCGTGTCTCCAGGAGGGTCTCTTCGATAAAAAAATTTATAACAAATTTAAAATTTTGACATCGCATGGGATACAAAAAAGATATCTCGAAGCATGTCGCCGAAAGAGGAAAATTACGTTAAATGACGCAATAACCCTGGTTGATGTTA
>WJIP01000205.1 GCA_014730185.1 Caldithrix sp.
AACTGAATGACCTCAAAAATCAATTTTTAGGTATGGCTGCCCATGATTTGCGTAATCCGTTGGGCAATATCATCAACTTCATAGAATTTATCGAGGACAATCGGGAGCATTTAAAAGACGAACAAGTAGAGTTTCTGAATCATATCCGGGAGCTGGCTTCTTTTATGCTGAAACTTGTCAACGATCTGCTGGATTATTCCGCAATTGAAAGCGGAAATATTCATTTAAAAATCCAATCGATCGACCTGCTCGATATTATTCGCAAAACCATTTGGTTCAACCAGAAGCTGGCCCAAAAAAAAGAGATCTCTGTGGAGCTGTTTACCGATTTGCCCTCGGCCCCGGTGGAGGTGGATCAGGGTAAAATCGAACAAGTGTTGACCAATCTGATCACTAATGCCATCAAGTTCTCTCATGCGCATTCGCACATTTACGTGCACGTCAATGATTCAGAAGACCATATCATAACCGCTGTGGAAGACGAGGGCCAGGGCATCCCTGAGAACAAGCTGAACCTTTTGTTTCAGCCGTTTAAGAAAATCGGGGTAAAAGGCACCGGGGGAGAAAAAAGTACGGGGCTGGGACTTTTTATCGTCAAACAAATTGTCGAGGCCCATAATGGCACAATAAAAGCTGATAGCGTTTTTGGAGAAGGCTCAACATTTTCGATTCAGTTACCTAAAAAACCACAATAAGGATCAGGTTTGAAGTATTCGGTTCTGGTGGTAGATGATGATCAGCAAACGGCACTGGTTTTAACCACTCTGTTGCAAAAAGAGCATTTTGAAATACACACGGTTTCCACCCGACAAGAATGTCTGAATTTCCTGCAAAACACCCAACCTCATCTCATTCTCATGGATGTCATGCTGCCCGATATTATGGGTACGGATCTCACCGTTAACATTAAAAATAATCAGGAATACAAAGATATCAGTATTATTCTTATATCCGGTGTGCGGGTAACACCTTCAGAACGGGCATTCGGCTTGGAAATCGGTGCTGATGATTATATCAGTCGACCATTTGAAAAGAATGAATTGTTGGCCCGTATTAAATCCCTTTTTCGACTCAAAGATTCGGGAGCAAAAAACCGGACTGAAGAACCCTTTCGATCCTTTGATAACGAAAACACACAACTTACAGCATCCGATTACCAGCAACAGAACCTGACCAAAAGTTTTCCGCAGGCTCAAAAAAAATTTGTGAAACGCTATAAATCCATGATGGAAAAAGCCATAGAGGATCGGTTGTACAAAACAGATTATCTGGTATCGGGATATCTCAAACAATTAGCCGCCGATTTAGAATTTTAGAAGGCCGGAGCAAAAGATATCATTGAACTTCATAAAGCGACACTGGAAAAAATCAGCAATCAAAATTCAGCTAGACGCGCTTTCTATATTAAAGAAGAGAGTCGCATTTTATTGATCGAACTTATGGGACATTTATTTAATCTATACAGGAATAAAACTCGATCGTAAGCGGGTTTATATCCTAAATTTGCTAATTTTTTCAGGAGCTCGAAATGGGCAATTACACACTTAAACTTTATATCACCGGTAAAACAAGCCGATCCGAAACCGCCATAGCCAATCTCAAAGAAATTTGCGACAAAGAATTAGCCGGTCAATATGAATTAAATGTTATTGACGTCCTGGATTCACCACAGCTGGCCGAAGACGATAAAATTTTGGCAACGCCCACTCTCATTAAAAGCTTACCTCCGCCCAGCCGGCGGATTATCGGTGATTTGTCCGACAAAGAAAAGGTTTTACTTGGTCTTGATCTGCACACTAAGAAAAAATCCTAAGTTATACTGGAATTCATGAAAGGCGGCACCATGCAGGGCGAACGTTCCCTCTTATTTGCTTTTGAGGAAAGCCGCGAGCAACTATTCAGAAACGCTTCCGGTTGGAGCGTCGACTTTGAAGAGAGTGAAAAAGAAGGATTGTTGAAGGTAGTGTGTAATTACCCGGAAGTGAAAGGCCTGGAGGCTCATCAGTTACACATGAAGCAGGTCATTAAAGATTTTAAACCCAATCGGGTAGCGATCGACAGTCTATCTGCTCTGCAAAGAGTGTCCACACTCAAGAGCTTCCGCGAGTTTATCATCAGTTTGACCTCTTTCATCAAACATGAAGAAATCGCCGGTCTGTTTACCTCGACCACCTCAACCCTCATAGGCGAAAGTTCCATCACTGAAACCCATATATCCACAATAACCGATTCCATCATTTTATTGCGTTATGTGGAAACATTGGGTGAAATGCGGCGTGGTTTAACCGTTCTTAAAATGCGAGGATCTAAACACGAAAAGGATATTCGGGAGCTGACCATTGACCACAAAGGCATGCATCTGGACAAGCCTTTCCGGGATGTATCGGGTATTATTTCAAGTCATGCCCAGCAAATTTTTAAGGGCGAAATTGACCGATTGGATAATTTATTTGATAAGGAGTTTTAATTTTCATGAAAGAAAAAGAGACCATACTTATCGTTGATGATGAGCCAACCAACCTTTCTACTTATTCCAAAATTTTTAAAGATGCAGGGTATCGCGTAAAAACAGCAAAAAACAGCGACGAAACTTTTTCGATTTTTGATCAAAAAACACCTGACCTGGTATTGCTGGATATTGTCTTGGACGATGAATCCGGACTGGATGTCCTTAAAAACATTAAAAAAGACCCGGCTTATAAGGATACCTTTGTTGTTATGATTTCCGCCAAATTAAAATCATCCGACGAGCAGGCTACCGGATTGGAATACGGGGCGGATGGTTATGTGACGCGTCCGATCGAACGAAGGGAATTAATCGCCCGTGTGGAAGCTTTTTTACGGCACGGGCGAACCCTGAATAATTTAAGAAAAAGTGAAAACCGCTTTCGTAAAATATTCGAACGCAATCCCGACGCTATGATCATTGTGGATATCGATGGTAATATTAAATTTGCCAATCCCTCTGCCGAAAATCTTTTTAAAGTGACCCTGGATGATTTATGCAGCCGATCCTTCGGATATCCCATCATAAAGGGTGAACACACCGAGATCGATATCGTGCGGCGCCACGAGGATAGAGCGGTTGCCGAGATGCGCTCTATAGACATTGAATGGGATGATCGTCCCACTTTTTTAACATCTATCCGCGATATTACGGCCCGCAAAAAAGCCGAAGATGAGGTCAGGGAAAGTGAAGAGAATCTACGAATTACTTTGGGTTCTATAGGAGATGCCGTAATCACAACCGGCATCTACGGCCGTGTGCAACGCATGAATGCGGTGGCCGAAAATTTAACCGGTTGGGCAAACAAGGAAGCGGTCGGACGGCCTCTGCACGAGGTAATGCAAATTTATAATGCAAAAACGCGTAAACCCGTAGATACACCAGTAGATAAAATTATACGTACAGGAAAAAAAGTTGGTTTGGCCAACCAAACCCTTTTAATATCCAAAGATGGCAGCGAATATTTGATCGCCGATTCCGGCGCACCCATATTAAATGATTCCCAAAATATCACAGGTGTTGTGCTTGTATTTCGGGATGTGACCAAAGAATACAAACTGCAGGAAGAGCTGATTACCCGTGAAAAACGCTTCCGCAGCCTATTCGAACAATCCGGCGATGGCGTTATTATTGCCGATTTACAGGGCAATATTGTAGATGTGAATCAAACGTGCTGTGAATTATTCGGATACAGTAAAAAACAGTTATGCCGGATGCATGTATCGCAAACCCATCCTCCGGATTCTCTTGCAGCCGAACGCGGTGCAAAAGCATTCCAGAAAATAAAAGAAAAGGGTGAAGTTAAATTCGAAGAAGAATTTATAACCTCCGACGGCAGGATAATTATCGGCGAAGTGACCGCTAATATTGTCGAGGTTTTTAACGATAAATTAATCCATGCAATAGTACGTGATGTAACTCAGCGCATTCAATCCGAAAAAGAGTTGCAGGAAAGTCAGAGACGTATCACCACTTTGTTGGGCAATTTACCGGGCATGGCTTATCGTTGCCACAATACCAAAAATTGGACAATGGAGTTTGTGAGTGAGGGATGCCAGAATATTACAGGTTATAAACCGGAAGAATTAATACACAATCATACCATTGCCTACGGCGAGTTGATTAGTGATGATGATTACGATAGAGTTTGGCAGGAAGTGCAGAATGCCATCAAGAAAGATAAGAAATTTGAGCTTGAATATCGCATCCGTACCAAAACCAATGAGGAACGTTGGGTTTGGGAACGTGGCGTAGCCGTGTCCGGAGATGAACATGTAGAAATGCTGGAAGGTTTTATTTCTGATATTACCGGTCATAAGCAGGCGGATGCCGAACGGGAACGACTGCAGACTCAATTAAATCAAGCTCAGAAAATTGAATCGGTCGGTCGCCTAGCCGGTGGCGTCGCGCATGATTTTAATAACATGCTCAGCGTAATTCTCGGATATTCGGAACTGATGCTGGCAAAATTGGATCCCAATGATCCGGCCTATCATCCTCTGCAAGAAATCCAAAAAGCCGGAACACGTTCATCCAGTTTAACCCAGCAGTTACTGGCGTTTGCCCGTAAACAAACCATTGCCCCCAAAGTGATTGATTTAAATGACACAGTTAGCGATA
>WJIP01000017.1 GCA_014730185.1 Caldithrix sp.
AAAAGGGCTATGGTCGGGATTAATAACATTAGTGATGACACTGTTTTTTATTAATGCGGTATCGATGATTATAGGATTTAATGTGGGCAGGTATATCGCTTTGGTCAACAGTTATGTGGGGCTCTTTATGGGTTTATTTGTGTATGCCACCATTATTTCCGCCATCAATTTTCTGGGAACATTCATCATTTTATCCGGATATTCTTTAATTCGTTACCGCCGATTGTTCAGCCCCTTTGCCTGAACGGGGTTCAGAACAGTAATATCCATTTGTACGAAATCGGTAATTCAATTTACTGATTTCGGATGAATATCAAACGGATTCAATAAAAAAGGCATCCGTTAATTTAATCGGATGCCTTTCCATTGAGAGTATGATTGTTGAATTGTAAAGTTTTTTTCTCTATTTCATAACCATTAATTTCATGACTTTACTGAAATTACCCGCTTCCATTCGATAAAAATATAAACCACTGGCCAGTTGAGAAGCATCCAGACGAATATGGTGATATCCGGCCGGTTTGTTCCCCTGAAAAAGATTTTTAATGCGTCTGCCGGTCACATCATATAGTATAATTTTTACTTCACTGGCTTTGGGCAGAGCGTAGGGAATCGTCGTTACCGGATTGAAAGGATTGGGATAATTCTGAGATAATTGAAACTGCTTGGGTAATTCGATGCCGGCATTCATTAGATTGCTGGGTAAACTGACATGAATGATGATGGTATCCTGGTCGGTGGCTCCGCTATCATCTTCCAATGTGGCGTATAATTCAAAATCGCCACTGGTATCGGCTGTAAAAATGGTTAATGTATCGGTCGAATCATTGTAACTGTAATGGATGGCATTGGAATCATTAACGGTAAATGACCACATTAAAGTCGAATCGGGAGAGTCCACATCATACTGATGTTCAGACATGTTCAGTTTTGTAGAGTCATTGGTTTCCATAAATAACTCTTCAGGCAAATCGACAATTTCGGGAGGATCGTTTACGGCATTGATTTCGAGAAACACATAGCCGGTATCTTTAGCCGACGATGGATCCTCTATCACATAGGAAAGAGTATCTTCTCCAAAGTAATTCTCTTCCGGAGTATAGACCAGTATTGAATCGCCCTCAATCACCACTGTGCCGTGTTTTCCGTCGATGGCCGATTGAATGGCTAAGGGATCATTGTCCGGGTCGGAATCATTGGACAGCACATCAATGGATGTTACCGAATCTTCATCGGTTGTCACATGGTCATCGGCAGCAACAGGGGGATCATTGATGCCACTAACGCTCATGTGGACCCACGCGGTATCCCGGCCGTTAAAGGCCTCCTGAATGACATAGCGGAAACTGTCGGCACCGTTAAAGTTTACATCTGGTGTATAGGTTATGATAGAGTCCGTGAATGAGGTGGAACCGTGTTCAGCCGCCAGTACCGAATGGATAGAAAGCGAATCATCGTTTGGATCGTTATCGTTTATCAATACAGCTATATCAACGGATGTATCTTCCTCCGTGGTCGTAGTATCGTTATTAGCCATAGGAGCGTCATTGACAGCAATGGTGACCAGGGCAGTATCTTTATTATCGCTGGTGTCGGATACCTCATATTCGAAATAATCCCACCCGTGATAATCCGAATCCGGTGTATATGTAATATTATCGGTATTATTGATAACAGAACCGTGTTCAGGTGAGAAAACAGTAGTGATGGATAAGGGCTCATTTTCCACATCGCTGTCATTGGCCAGCACATCAATCGTAGCTTCCGTATTGGTAGGTGTCGAAGTGGAGTCGTCCACAGCGACAGGGGGATCATTGACAGCGTCGACTGTAATGTGCACGATACCTCGATCAAAGCCGCCTTTATCATCGCTGGCTATGTAAGTAAAAGTATCGGTACCAAAGAAATCCGCATCGGGTGTATAGATAATGCTGGTACCATCTCTTTGCGCTCTCCCGTTTGCCGGCTCGGTGATATTGCCTATAGAAAGTGTTTCACCATCTTCTTCCGAATCGTTTGCCAATACATTGATACTGATTTCTGTATCTTCAATAGTATCGGTCGTATCATTCAGGGCAATAGGCTGACCATTTTGGACATTGGGCTGCACGCCATTGATCAGTTCCCAGCGGTAGAACGTGGTCAGTTTTCCCTCTTCATGATGATCGCCGTCACCGCCTTCCAGGGAGTTGGCCGGCCAGCTGGCATAGGATCCTATAACATCCCGCGTATGGCTAAAGTAATCGCCTTCCAAGGGGCCATCCCACTCACTACTGGCAATCCATCCCACAATATACATTTCCGTAGGGTCACCGAATAAACTTCTCGGTACACGCACTTCCACATAATCGATGGTAGTGTCGGCGTTACAGTGAATGTGGTCCAAACTATAATCATGCCAAATATCCTCTTCCGCATCATAATCAGAATAAATTGTATCTCCCGGCAAATTGATCATTAACCGATAATCGGCATTGAAGGGCAGATTCCATGATTGCGTATCGTACCAAACATAGGGCCACATGTCGGGGGGAGTAATTTGCGTGTTGAGGTTTGCTGCCCGGTCGGTACCTTTGCCGGCCTTCGGGTTGTGATGGGGATCCACATCGAAATACCAGTACATAAATTGATCGGAACGCAACGTATCATTGCTTGAACCGATTTTTGGCCCTGTATAAGCCAAATAGATAAAAGTATCGTCCCAGGTGATATAAGCATTATAACCATCCGTACTGGTGTCAAATGATTCATCGCTGCTGAATGCATTGCTACCGTCAAACGGTAAGGTATGGAAGGTAGTGGCATGACCACCCTTTGAAAAGAGAATGATTAGTATGAGGTAAAAGATGTATGGTATCTTTTTAAACATGACCAACTCCTTGTCAGTAACAAAATTTTCCAAGATATATTTTCACCCATAATAATGATTATATGGATAAAAATTGTGATATAGTTTGAAAATTTCAGACTAATTTATAAAAAGACAAAATAGCATTGACGTTGTCCGTTAAATGTAAAAAATATATTTTTAACGATAATTTAACCGCGAATTTTAAAATAATTTTTAGATAAAAGAGAACATTTTATCTTAAAGTGGATGAGCCCAGTGTTATGGGTATTCGGCCAGAGGCCTTTCAAATTTTCGTGGTTTACCACGATTGAGCAAGGGCTTGAGGCAGGATTTACTATATTTTAGAAATTTGCAAATAAAGGTTGCACTTTCCGTGAAAATTTGTTAAACATTGTGTAATGATTAATCCATCAGAGTGATAAATTGAAACAGCTTTCTGTCTCCGAATTCAAAAAACTTACCCAACGGCCTGTTACCAGAGCATTTATTGTTATCGGAATAATTACATTTATTGCTGCCGCCCTGGTTGGTTTGTTCGAAGGGGATACCAATGAACAATTCAACTCCTTCTGGGATGCGGTGTGGTGGGTTATTGTCACCATATCCACCGTCGGGTATGGTGATAGAGTGCCCGTTACACCAGCCGGCAGAATAATCGGGGTCGTTATCATTTTTCTGGGAATGGCTTCCATATCCGTTATCACGGCGACTATCGCCACTGTTTTTGTTACACGTAAAATAAGAGAGGATAAAGGCTTGCAGGAAATTAAACTAAAAGGACATATCCTGATTTGTGGTTGGAATGAAAATGCCGGCCAGATTTTATCAACGTTTGAAAACGAAGAATACTTTACCAAACCGGTGGTACTTATCAATCAATTAGCAGAAGAGGATGCCGCTGATGTGTTGGCGCACCATGAAAAAATGACTATCAAGTTTGTGCGTGGTGATTTTACGAGAGAAAACATTCTGCAGAGGGCGAATGCCCCTGAAGCTTCAGCAGCGGTGGTATTGCCCGATAGCAGTTTGGAAAGTGCTAAATCCGGCGATGAACGTACCATACTGGCTACATTATCGTTAAAGACCATCAATCCCAAAATTAAGGTTTATGCTCACATCATTGATCGGGAGAATTTATCCCATATCCGCAAAGCCCGTGCGGATGAAGTTATGGTCAGCGATGCCTATACAGGATATTTGTTAGCAAATTACGTGGTATCGCCCGGCGTCCCCCAATTTGTCGCTCAGCTATTTTCTGCCGATTCAACTTTAACCCTCAAGCGCCGGCCTCTACCGCCGGAATTTATTAACAAAACGTACGGTGAATGGAAAAACTATTATCAGGATCGGGGTAATGGTATTCTGCTGGGGCTTGGTAATGTGGCCGAACCCTTCAATATATCTGAATTGCTCAGTGATGATTATTCCTATCTGGATCAATTTATCATGCGTAAGTTTCATGAGGCCGGTCGGGGAGGCGAAAGCTCGGAACAGGTTAAAATTGAGTTTAATCCGGCCGATGATGTTACGCTGCATAAAAATCATTTTTATATTGCCATAGAAAGTAAATCGACATGAACAAAGCTAAGCAAAATCCACTCTTAAGTCGTCTGGACTACTGTAAAAACATTTCATTGTTTCGCGGACTTAATGATGACCAGATACGAAGACTGTTATCGGAAATGGAATTAATGACCTTTAAAAAAGGTAGTGTCATCATCCGCGAAGGGGATCATGATGGTAACCTGTATATTTTGCTTGAAGGACAGGTGGAGATATCCAAGTCGTTGGTGCTTCCGGAATGGATACGGGCAAGACAGAAACAGGAAAAATCTTTGTTAAAACTATCGGAGAGAGATTATCCGTTTTTTGGTGAAATGGCTTTACTGGAACAAAGTCCCGAACGGTCGGCTTCCATTACGGCCTTGCGTGACTGCCAGATGGCCGGTATTACTAAAAACGTGCTTCTAAGTATTTTGGATAAAGATGCGGAAATCGGGCGGGCTTTGTACCGCAATATTGCCTGTGAAATGGTGGCCCGGCTGCAAAAATCCAATAAGGATATTCTGAAATTAACCACGGCATTAACCCTTGCCCTGGAGGGATAGTATTTGTGCTTCAGTTGAACTGATCATTACTGTATTGATAACTACTTTTAATGAGTATATCATCTAGAATGACGGTTAAGATTGAGACGGTAACGCTAAAGCTAAGTCGGATATTTTCGAATGATTAATGATTGTGGACGATTTAACTATTCGGTAAAAACCCGTACTAGTTGAGCGTAAGCATGAGGTTATTCAATATAAAAACTTCCCCGGCATGATAAGACGCCGGGGAAGGAATGTTTAGATTTAATCCAAGTCCTGACTGGGATACGATTCATGTTCTGGCCAGGGCCGGGGATTGTTTTCGATTTTTTCCTGAAGTATTTCAATAGCTTTTTTCAACTGGGCATCGTGGCCGCGGTTGACTTCGGCCGGATGATTGTCCACGATGATATCCGGCGTCACGCCTTCGTTTTCAATAATCCAGTTGCCCTTTTTATCGTAAATTCGATAATCGGGCGCCGAAAGGCCGCCGCCGTCAATCAGATCGATCCACATGGAAACGCCGACCAGGCCACCCCAGGTGCGTGTACCGACGACCGGCCCCATATCGCGTTCTCTAAATTCAAATGGTAGCATGTCACCGCCCGAGCCGGCCTGGCGGTTGGTCAGACAAACCATATGGGCCCGAGTAATGACCGGCGGAATGGTTTGATCGTGGGAATAC
>WJIP01000018.1 GCA_014730185.1 Caldithrix sp.
ATTATTGCCACTGTAGCGAACCAGTTTATCCTGCGATGCTTCACAGAAAGCCAGCCCAAATTCAATGTTGGGATTGATATTAATAATTGCTTCGTGTAAATCTTCAACAGTTTTAATAAAATGAGAGTGTCCGAAGATAAAGTTCATATCTTCCGGTTTTTCAATATCAACGACTTTTAATTCCATACCGCTTCTCCAGTTCGCTTATTAATTTCCATGTTGCAATTTAGTCTATTGTTAGCCAATAATGCAATTGAAAATCCGGACAAACCGGAAATAATCTCATGGGTTTATCAAAGAATAAATCAATAAACAAGCCAGTTTAAAACCAGGTTGACGGCCGGCCTTATTCGTTGAGGATGATTTCCTGTCCGGTTTCGGCGGATTGATACAGGGCATCGATAATCTGCATGGCATTAATGGCATCCTGAACAGTCGATTGATTTTGTACATGTCCTCGGACAACCCGGATAAAATGATCGATCTCTTTTTCGTATGCCCGGATATAGCGGTCGCGGTGGGTATTTTCCTCAAAAGGAGTGACGTTAACCAGCTTACCATGCAACTCTTTTTGTACACGCAACGGATTGAGATAAGCCGAACCCTTATTACCGAAGAAGTGCGAATAGACCAAATCTTTATCCGTATGCATCCGCCAGCTTACTTCTATGGTGAACGTAATATCATCGGTCGTGCGGATAATGGCAAAAGCGGAGTCTTCCACCTGAATTTCCGGATTAAGATGATAGTTATACAAGCGTACGGAATGGATTTTGGGATAATTGAGCACGAACAAACACAAATCGATCATCGGCAAACCCATGTCAATCATAGCACCGCCGCCGGCGTAATTTTTTTTCCCCTGCCAGGACTGGATGGGATTTTGTGTCCATTTTTTGAGCCATCCGGATTTAATGTAAAACAACTTACCCAGTTCATGGTTGCGGATAAATTCCCGCAAAGTTAAAACATCTTCCCGAAAACGGTTATGCATCCCCACCATAGCGGTAAGTTTTTTTGATTTGGCCAGTTTATTCAGTTTAATAGCATCCTGGGTATTCAGAGCCACCGGTTTTTCGATAAGCACGTGGATATTATTATTTAAAGCCAGATAACTCATGGGATAATGATAAAAACTGGTTGTGCAAATATGCAGGGCATCCAGATTTTCTTCCCGAATCATATCATCGAGGACTTCATATCCACGGGGAATATCAAATTTTTCGGTGAGCATGCTTACTTTGTTATCATCAATGTCACATACCGCGGTCAATTCCACATCCTCGCGGTTAAGCAAAATGGGGATATGGATTATTTGTGCAATACTACCCGCACCGACGACACCAATTTTTAACTTTTCCATTAGGACTCCCTGACAAATGCTTTGTAATTGATTTTTTTAAATATTTGAACGGCTTCTTTTGCTTCCTCAAGATTGGCGAAAGATAGTCTAAATACGCCGCCTTCTTTCTCCCGGATTTTAAGGAGTTCAATATCGCGAATGTCAATGTTATGAGCAGCCATGGCATTGGATATTTTAGCAACCACACCGACTTCGTCATTTACATAAACCATTACATCCGTTAACGGGCTTAAAAAACCTTTACCCCTTTTGGGTACGTAACTTCGGTATTCCTGAGCCTGGTTGAAATAAAGCTCAAGATTGTTCAGATTTTGTTTTAAGGTTTGCAGATATTGTATGATATCCTGTAATGCTTGTTCCACATTTTGCTGGTTTGAATTTATGATATCCTGCCAGATATGTATGGGGCTGCTGGCAATACGGGTCAGATCGCGAAAACCTCCTGCAGCTAACTGAAAATGAGGATGACCTTCTTCATTTCTTTGGCCGACTACATTAACCAGCGATACCGCCAATAACTGCGGAAGATGACTGATAGCAGCTAAAATGCGATCGTGTTGGGCTGCATCCAGAAATAAAATTCTGGCTTTTAAAGCATCCAACAGGGGGAGCAGTTTATCACGAACAGGGGAGGGGATCGCATCATCGTCTCCTATGATAACATAAACAGCATTTTCATACAAAAGAGGATTGGCGGCCAGAATACCGCTTTTTTCAGCACCGGTCATAGGATGGCCCCCGACAAAGGTTCCGCTGAAGTCCAGCCGATTAACCATGCTTAAGATATTTTCTTTGGTACTTCCGATATCGGACACTACGGTATTTTTATCGACTATGGTATGCAAATCCTCTATATGCTGTCTGATGATGTCCAGAGGTGTCGCCAGAAATATGATATCCTGATCAGCAGCCTGTTGAGGCCATTTATCCACGGCATGATGAATAATCTGGTTTTCTGTGGCAATTTTCAGTATCTCAGGTTTATCATAACCATAAACAACCGCCCGGGGCCAGCGCTCCTTGATGGCCATAGCCAGAGAGGCTCCCATGACGCCTAATCCTGATATCAGTATCTTCATAGAAATGAAATTTAGGGATACCGTTTAATAATATCAACAGACTTTGGCAGAACTGGTGAAGTTGTAATCAAAATTATTAAATCTGTACAATCCTGCGTACCGAAAAACCGTCATATATCTTGAAAAATCTGGGATAACGAACTGCGCAGTTCTAAACCGTTTCCGGTAGTTCGATGGTTTTTCCGACGACCTGGGCAATGATCCTGATCTGGTCCATCAAATCATCGAATTGTTCAGGAAATAGAGATTGGGCGCCGTCAGACATGGCGTTTTCCGGATCATGATGTACTTCGATCATCAGACCGTCGGCCCCGGCGGCCACAGCTGCTCTGGCCATAGGGATCACTTTATCCCGAATTCCGGTACCATGCGAGGGATCGGCAATGATAGGTAAATGACTTAATTTTTTAGCTATCGGTATAGCGCTAATATCAAGCGTATTACGCGTATAATTTTCAAAAGTGCGAATGCCCCGTTCACAAAGCATCACGTTTTGATTACCTCCGGACAGGATGTATTCGGCTGACATCAACCATTCCTGGATGGTTGCGGCAATACCTCTTTTAAGAAAAATGGGAATGCGGGCTTTGCCCAGGGCTTTAATAAATGAGAAGTTTTGCATGTTGCGGGCGCCCACTTGCAGAATGTCTGCGTATTGAGAAATCAATTCAATCTGATCTTTATCCATGGCCTCGGTAATGATGATCATATTGTATTTATCCGCCGTCTCTCGCAATATTTGCAGGCCTTTCTCACCCATTCCCTGAAAGGAATATGGCGAAGTGCGCGGTTTAAAGGCGCCCCCGCGTAAAATGCGCACCCCTCTTCCTGCCAGACGACTGGCAATTGTTTCCAATTGTTCACGGGACTCAACGGAACAGGGACCGGCCATGATGGCCAGATTTTCTGCACCGATTTGTACATCTTTGATAGAGATAACCGTGTCGTGTTTTTTGAATTCACGGCTGACCAGCTTATAGGGAGCAGAGATACGATATGCATCCACAACACCGGGCAGCACTTTCCAGTCGCGCACGTCCAATTTGGTGGTATCACCAATAACACCTAATAATAAATGCTCCATTCCCACTGATTTATGTATTTTAAAACCCTGATCGTGTAATCGTTCTTCAACATGTTCGATATGATCAGATTGGGCATTTTTTTCCATGATAATGACCATGGGACTTGTCTCCTTAATTTATCGGTTTTTATCTAAATACGATTGTAAAATGTAAACCGCTGCAATTTGATCGATTTGATCTCTCGTTTTACTGGGTTTTTTACCCAAACGCTGCAGGCTGCGTTCAGCCATGCGTGTCGTTAAACGTTCATCCACCTGTGTTACCGGAACGTCCAGAGCGTCAGCTAATTGCTCGGCTATGTCTATAACTTCTTGAGTTTTTTTTGATACGGTACCTTTTAATGTGTAAGGGATGCCGATAACAATCCCCTCTACATTTTGTTCATCAATCGTCATGTGTAATTCAGCAATAAGGTTTTTTATTCCTTTCCAATACAGTGTTCGCAAAGGATGGGCAAACATTCCCAATCCATCACTAATGGCCAAGCCAATACGTTTTTCACCCACATCCAACGCTAATAATTTATTCATCTTTGTTTCGATTCCGGTGTTACCTTTTAAATTAAATAATTGCCTGTTCTTAAGATAAGCATATGTTTATTGATTGATGTGACGATAAACCAATAAACCCTATGGTGAATAACAGACATTGTTGTATTTTTCACGAGCTATCCGATTGCTTTCAAGTAACTCAGAGATAAATTGATGGGTAATTAAATCGGGGTAGGAATGTATTAAAAGGGGCAATCATGGATTGCATGATCCGGTTTAATCATTGGTCTTTTCGTAAATTGGCTGTTTGAGAACATCTTTTAACAGTTTACCGGCTTTAAAATGGGTTTTGCGCCTTGCCGGTACGTATATAATTTCTCCCGAACGGGGGTTACGTGCTTTGGGTTTGGGTTTGGTTTTCTTAACCTCGAAGACGCCAAAATCTCGTATTTCGATACGAATCTCTGGGTCGGCTTCACTCAGAATTTTTCTCAGAACGGTGAAAACAGCATCAACAAATTTTTCGGCTGTGTAAATTTTTTCGTCCAGCTCATGCGCGGTCCTTTTGGCAACATCTTTTTTAGTGACCGTTTTCATACACCTACCTCCAAGAGAGAAATTGGCGGATAATACTGTTTAATTTATTAATTATTTTAAAGATACAATCCATTTTGCATTAAATCAAGTTGAACATTAAAAATTTCATTTAAAAAACGGCAGGCCCTCAGGATAGCTAAATTCCTCAGTTTGCTTAAATTTTAAGTCGCAGTGCACTGCAATCCCAGTACCCTCTTGACAGTGATTACGGGTCATAATAATCGATTATTTTACCATTTTCTTTAGTTCATTTAATTTTTGCAAAGCCTGCAGGGGTGTCAGATTATTGATATCCACTTTCTGCAATTCACTTTTCAACCGATTGAGTTCTTCGTCGGAAAAGATGCTTAATTGCTTGTCATCGAGCCGGCGACCACTTCTTCGTTTGGCCAATCGGGGTTTCTGAGTATTGGGAGAAAGTTCATTGGCCTCCAGATTCGCCAGAATTTCGCGGGCCCGTTCAATCAGTGATTCTGGTAAACCGGCCATCTGAGCGACATAGATACCGTAAGAATTATCTGTGCCGCCTGGAACGATTTTTCTTAAAAAAATAACCTGATCTTTCCATTCTTCCACAGCCACATTGTAATTTTTAATATTGGGATAGAGCAGAGCTAATTCGGTTAATTCATGATAATGGGTGGCAAACAAGGTTTTGGAACGCAGTCGATTGTGGTTTTGAATAAATTCGGCCACGGCCCAGGCAATAGATAAACCATCGAAGGTGGATGTACCCCGGCCAATTTCATCCAAAAGAATCAGGCTTTGGGGCGTGGCGTTATTTAAAATGTTGGCGGTTTCGTTCATCTCCACCAGAAATGTGCTCTCTCCCAGCGCCAGATTATCGGATGCCCCGACTCGTGTAAAAATGCGGTCGACAAGACCGATACGGGCTTCATCAGCAGGCACAAACGAGCCGATCTGGGCTAGCAGTACAATTAAGCCAACTTGCCGCAGAAAGGTGGATTTGCCCGCCATATTGGGACCTGTAATGATCCATAGCTGGTTTTTGGCATTGTCCAGTAATACATCATTTGCAATAAAATCTTCACCCGGCGGCAAGCTCTGTTCCACAACAGGATGCCGGCCATTTTTGATTTCGAGCACGCCTTCTTCATTAATTTGCGGACGATGATAACCGTAGGAGATGGCAGCTGAAGCAAATGACAACAAACAATCCAGTTCGGCAATTAAGCGGCTGTTTTGCTGGATGGTTTTTATGTGTTCCTGCACATTTTTGCGCAATTCCTGAAAGAGGTCGTATTCCAGTTGATTGATTTTATCCTCTGCACTGAGAATTTTCTCTTCCCATTCTTTGAGTTCGGGAGTAATGTAACGTTCGGCATTGACCAGCGTTTGTTTGCGAATATAATATTCCGGAACTTTTTCTTTATGAACATTGGTAACTTCCAGATAATATCCGAATACTTTGTTGTAATTGATTTTTAATTTGGGGATTCCGGTTTTAGCCCGTTCGGACTCCTGGTACTCGATTAACCAGTCTTTGCCTTTTTCTGTCAGGGTATAAAGTTCATCCAGTTCTTTATTGAATGTTCGGCGAATGATGCCACCTTCGCGTATGGTTTGGGGAGGATTATCCACGATAGCTGCGGCGATTGTTTTGCTTAATTCAGGTAGGGGTTTCAAAGCGCTAAAGGCTTTTTGTAATTCCGGGTGGTTGTCGTTATCTATGGTTCCTTTTACTGGTTCAATGACACTGAGTGAGTGCTGCAAATTTAGCATATCGCGGGCATTGGCCCGGCCGGTAACAATTTTACCGAGTAAACGTTCCATATCGAAAACGGATTTGAGGTGTTGGCCAAGCTCATCGGAAGTTGACTTTTGGTCGATCAATTCGCCTACGATATTCAATCGCGATTCGATGTTGGTTTTTTGCAGTAGGGGCTGCTGTATCCATTGTTTCAAAAGGCGGGCGCCCATAGGCGTTAAGGTAAAATCGAGTATGTCGAGCAAGGTATGCTGTTTGGCCGTTCCGCTTATGGTTTGGGTCAATTCCAGGTTTCGGCGTGTACTGTCATCCAGAATCATATATCGGGAGAGGTTTAAAACCTGCAATTGCACAAAGTGCTCCAAGCGGGATTTATAATTTTCATTTAAATAATGAATGATAGCACCGGCGCTCACAATTCCGTCCTGCATGTCTTCACAACCAAATCCTTTTAAAGAATGGGTTTGAAAATGGCTCAAAAGGGTTTCGTAAGCGTAGTCACGATTGAATATCCAGTCATCCCGTTCTGTCAAAATAACCGTTAGGCGGTTTTTAATAAGGCTTTGGATGCGACTGCTCTGGGTCCGGGCCACCAGTATTTCTTTAGGTTGAAATCTCAAAAGCTGTTCGAGGAGCTGCTCAGCGGGAAATTCAGCAGTGTAGAATGTGCCGGTAGAAACATCGGCTACGGACATTCCGCATAGTTGATCGGACAGAGTGATGGCAATTAGGAAATTATTAGCTCGGCTGTCCAGTAATTTGTCGGAAAGAGTGGAGCCGGGCGAGGCAATCTCGATGACTTCTCTTTTAACCACTCCTTTGGCCAACTTGGGATCTTCAATCTGTTCGCAAATGGCCACCCGATGGCCGGAATTCAGAAGCTTAGGCAGGTAATTATCCAGGGCATGATAGGGGAAACCGGCCAGTGGTACATCCGCTGATTTACCATGTGCCCGTTTGGTAAGGGCAATGCCTAAAGTTTTAGCGATAATTTTGGCGTCGTCATAAAACGTTTCGTAAAAATCCCCCATGCGATACAATAATAATACGTCCTTGTGATCTGCTTTTATGCGCAGATATTGTTCCATTAAAGGTGTTGTATTGGATGGTTTCTTATTCTTCATGGATTAAGATTTCGGTGATTTTACGGGGAGACTGAAATAAAAAGTACTGCCTTTAGCCGGCTCACTTTCTACCCATACTTTTCCTTTGTGCAGGGTTATAATCTCTTTGCAGATGGCCAGCCCAAGACCGGTACCTTTGAGAGATGCATCTTTACCGGCTTCGGTTTGCTCATATTTGCTAAATACTTTATCCTGTTCATCATAGGGGATACCCACACCTGTATCGCTTACGCTAACCCAGGTATAGCAGGATTCCTGTCCGGTCAATTCGTTAGGTTCTTTAACCAATTTGCTCTCTATGGTTATTTTGCCATGTTCGTCCGTAAATTTAATGGCATTACTGATATAATTGGAAAGGACCTGTTCAATCCGCATCCGGTCAAATTGTTGAAATCCGATATTCTGATCAAGGTTGATTGCCATTTCAATATTTTTTTTCTGAGCAATCATAAGATGCTGTTGAAATACGGCTTCCACAATACTATTCAGGGCATGGGTCTCCAGCTCGATATCGAATTTGCCTGCTTCCAGCTTGGAGGCGGTCATAAAATTGTCTATAAGTTTCAGTACTTTATCAACATTTTCTTTAACAATAAAGAGCAGTTCATCCTGCTCTTCGGTAATTTGACCCACAACCTGATTGCGCACAATATCCACATAGCCCTGAATGATATTCAGCGGTGACCTTAAGTCATGAACGACCATGGAATTGAAATCCGCTTTCAGACGCTCCAGGCGACGCTGGGGACGCATGTCGGCTAATACACCTAAAAAACCGGTATCTTTTAATTGGTTTTGCAGTGGTGTCAGGTAAATTTTAAACGGAATAAAATTATTAT
This sequence comes from Caldithrix sp., assembly GCA_014730185.1. Classification (GTDB taxonomy): domain Bacteria; phylum Calditrichota; class Calditrichia; order Calditrichales; family Calditrichaceae; genus WJIP01. The sequence continues at coordinate 8,308 of WJIP01000018.1, forward strand.
CATTGGTGAGCAGTTCAATTTCCACACTCTCTTCTTCCAGATCCGTGGCATTTTTGATTTGCTTTTTCGTATTCAGTAAACTCTCTTCCAATTCGGTTTTTTGTTTATCGTGGCATAGTTCAATCAAATTTTGCCCTTCAAGAGAACTGGGTAGAGAATAGCCCAGCATTTTAACCAGACTGTCATTCGCGTAGAGGATATTTCCATCGTAATCACAGGTTACCAGCCCCATTATCATGGTTTCAGCCAATAACCGGTATTTGTTTTCAGACGCTTTCAGATCTTCGTATAGAGCGGCGTTCTCCAGTGCAACTGCGGCCTGATTGGCAAAGTATTCCAGTGAGCGTACCTTTTCCTCTGACGGACGCACCTGATCCACAGGATCGTTTACCGCAATGTAACCCAGCTCTTTACCATGACTTCGGATTGGTACCATTATCCAATCCGATTCCTGCCATTTTTTACCCAATGACAGTAGAAACCGATGTCTGTTTTGTGCTAATTTCTGTTTGTCTCCGGATAGTTTTAGATCGTAAAAGAAAGCGTTGCTGATTTTAAAACTTTTGTCTTTCAATGCCGGATAGATGCCTTCCGGATATTCCTCCTTAAACTTGTTTTGCTGCTCGCTTTGCATTCCCAAGAGACAAACCGTTTCAAAGGTGTCATCAAAATAATTCTTTTTGTCTAATATAACGATATTCCAGCCCAAGGTGCGACGGATGGATACAGCGATTTTTCTCAACAGCTCTTGAATTTCGGTTTCTAAGGTTAAGTCTTTGCTGAGTTCAAAAACACGGTCCAGTTGTTTGATGGTTTTCTGAGCGTCCTTCACCAACCGGCTTTCCACCAATATGTTATTGGCCTTTTGAATCATTGATTCTGCGTTCTGAATATTGCCGGTTTTAAAATCATTTTTTGGTGCTTTGGAAGCAACAGCAAAAAACCCTTTTCGTTCATTGCTAACTTTTACCCGGAAAAGAATTAGATAATGATAAAAATCATCACCAATGGACGATGTCAGTTTTTTTAAATCGGATTTATCTTCATCATTCAAGTTAAACACCTGGCTGGTTTTGTTGGAATCTATAAAACGCTCAAATG
>WJIP01000206.1 GCA_014730185.1 Caldithrix sp.
AAAAAAAAGTATACTTCCTAACCTGTATCAATAGTTCGGAATAAAACTGCTGCCGGAGGCTTGTTTTTCAACTTTGATATCCCGCAGGGCGCTGGCTTTTACATTAATTTGAAAACTGTAATACCCTCGCTGCGGTTGCCAGTTGAAAGACATTTCCCAGCAGTGTAAATCGCGGTAAATACTGAAGTACTGGGAGGTCAGCTTGCGCTCCGTCATATCAAAGCTGGCGTTCCAGCTCACTTTCCAGTTTTTGGTGGGCCGTAAGTTGGCCCGCATGCGCAAACCGAAATCGGTGCGGGCTTCCTGTCCGGGATTGTTTCGGTAGGAATAACTGAAATTGAAGGAAGTGGACCAGGGCACATCGATCTTTTTGGTTTGTTCCTTATAGTCCCGGTCCACATTTTCGATGCGGGCGTTGTTCAAAATGCCCTCGTTTGGTGGTTGACGGCCCAGAGTATCCGCCTCGGCCGGACTGTCTTCATCCTCTTCTCTTTGAAACGTTTTATTACTGATGGAAAAATTAAATCCGGTGGACAAATAGGTTAACCGGGGCAGGGTAGCAAACCGATCGATAATTTGGCTACCGTCCTTACTCAATTGGTAAGGATTGTGGCGCATACGTACGCTGATACTCTTCCCCATGATACGGGTACGCAATGAACTGGTGATGGGGCTCCATTGTAAACTGTCCGCCAGAAAATTTTTGGAGGTGGATACATCGGCACTCAGTAAATCGATTTTGGTTTCCCGGCCTTCCGCATCGATCAGTTTGCCCTGAAACAGATTACCGATGCGAATATTCATACTCCGGGATTGCCCGGATGGCGTTCTGCCGAACGGCGAAAACTGAAAACGGTCCACTTCACCCACAACGCGGCCGGTGGAGTCGGTCACTTCGTCCATGTTGCCGTAAAAGGGGCTGGAAAAGTCGGGCCGGTAAGAAATTTGAATCGACGGATCCATTTTGTGGCGGATGAGTTTGAGCGCACCGATATTGGGCTCAAACAACCCATACAGTGTGGTATTCAGGGCCAGGCCGGTATTGAAGGTGCGCAGGGCGGCAAACTGTTTGTCCTTTTCCACAACCACCTGATCGTTTTCGGCATCGTAACGGCCTTTGGCCACTTCGTTTACCCAGTTTTCCTCATAGCGCAGCGTTGGTCGAATATTAAAATATTTGAAGATTTTCTGTGGGGCATTAAACGATAAATTATGCTGAATACCGGATGACTCCGATCGTTTAAACGTGCTGTCGGGCTGCAGGGTTTTGGATCCCCGGTGCACCAGATTGGAATTGTAAGAAAAGTAGATATTTTGAAACCAGTTGCGTTTGCCGCCCAGTTTTTCCCCGGTAAGGGTTTCGTACAGGCTGCTTTGTGAACGGTTAAAATTGGCCCGGGGCAGCGTATATTGCGTATTACCGGTTTGCAGGTTTTCATTGCGGCTGAGGCTGATGGAAAAACTGTTTTTGGTGCCCGGCCAGCGCTTTCTCAGGGATAAATTGGAGTTGATGTTCTGATTCAAACGATCCTCCACATTGGGGGAAAGCTGACTGGCAAAATTCCGGTCGCTGGAAAAACTGCCCGAGCCGGATAATTGCATGGTGGGATCGATGGTCTGATTGTGGCTGAAACGCACCCGCCACCGTTCCGTACGCCGGCCGGAATAGGGATCGCGGGGGAAATACTCGGCGGACAGGGAACCGTTTAACTGGTATCGCACAGTATAACGCACATCGGTGCGGTAGGTGAAACCGATCTTATCGTAAAAATCAACCAGAAACGCGGCATCAAAATAATCATTGGGTGCCCAGTAATAACCCATACCGCGAAGAAAACGCCCGCCGAAACGGTTTTCGCCATAGGTGGGCACTACAATCCCGGAATGCCGACCGCCCTTATTGGGAAAAACGCCGAAGGGCAGCCACATCAGCGGCACATCGGCAATATAGAAAAAGATGGGTTCCGCAATCACTTTGTCTTTGATGATCACCCGCATACGCTTGCTTTTAAAATAGTAGTGGGGATGATCAATGTATTCACAGGATGTGAAATAACCGGTGCGCACCAGCATGGTTTTATCGCCGATTTTATTGATTTTGCTGCCCTTGTAATATCCGGGCTCCATCTCCGTTTTGCCCCCGCTTATCTTGCCCCGCCGCGTTTCAAAATCGTATTCGATGGAATCACCGTAAAGCGGCCTTTCCCCCTCTTCCTCAAAAACGGGGGTTCCGGTATAGTACACATTGCTGTCGGCATCAACGGAGTCCACCACACCACGGGCGTAAAGCTTGTGGGTCTTACGATTGATATGAATACGGGCGGCGGTGAGCGTCAAATTCTGATAGTGCAATTTGGCATTGCCGGCAAGTTGAATACGATCCCCTCCGTCGCTCAAACGGATATCATCGGCCCAGTATTTGATGGGACCCTGAATGGAGGAATCGTCCTGACCGGCCCGGGCCGTATCCCCGGCGGTGGTTAAGGAATCGCTCAGGGCTGCTACCGTATCTCCCGCCGAGGGCACGAACATCAGTGAATCACTGACACTCTCCTGACCGTGCAGTGGCCAATGGCCGAGCAGCAAGGCAACGATCATAAACTGACCGATTGAATGTTTGACGTTACGAATGTTCATCGCAGGTCAGGGTCTCTTTTTACGCCTTTTGCGTTTGGATTTGCGGGAAGGCGATTGGTTTCGGGTTTTCCAGGGATTTCGGTTGGTGTCATCGGAATGGTTTTCCAGAAAGGTGAAATCCACCTGCCGTTTTTCCAGATCCACGCTATCCACGCGTACTTTAACGGCGTCTCCCAGTCGGATAACACCGTCCGTATCCCGGCCGATCAGAGAATAGGTTTTTTCGTCGTAGATATAAAAATCGTCCGTAAGGTTGGCCAGCGAAATGCGTCCTTCGATGAAAGTTTTTTCCAGCTCAACAAATAAACCGAAGGAGGTCACCCCGGAAACCACACCCTCATACGTTTCACCGATATACTGCTGAATATATTCCACTTTTTTAAGTTTCACCGATTCCCGCTCCGCTTCCATCGCTAGGCGTTCCATACGGCTGGACTGCTCGGCAATTTTCTTTAACGTGCTCTGCATTTTGCCGGGGATACGATTGGCCGTTTTTTGATAATGTTTCAGCAGCCGGTGCACGGTCAGGTCGGGATAACGGCGGATGGGGGAAGTAAAATGCGTGTAATCGTCGAAACCCAGGCCGAAATGACCTATATTTTCTTCGCTGTAAACCGCCCGCATCATGGACCGCAGGGCTACTTCTTCGATGACGATTTCCTCCTTGGTGCCCTTTATGGATTGCAAAAGTTGCTGAATAAATCGCGAGGTCACTCGCTTGGGTGTGCGGAAAGGCACCTGCATGGCCCTTAGAAAGTCGAACAGCCGGGTCATCTTTTCTTCATCCGGTTTTTCGTGTACGCGATAAATAAACGGTAACGTAGATGTTTTTTTAGGACTGATGTTTTTGATATGTTTGGCCACGGTCTGATTGGCAGCCAGCATAAATTCTTCGATTAACCGGTGGGAGTCCAGTCGTTGACGGGGTATTATTTTAACCGGAAATCCTTTTTGGTCGAATTCGAAGCGCACTTCCGGTGTTTCAAAATCGATACCGCCTTTTTCAAACCGTTTGGCGGTCAGCCGTTTGCTGAGTTGGTGCATGGCCGTAAGATGGGGTTTGAGATCGTCCTTGCGCTTACCGTCGATAATTTCCTGCACTTCCTCGTAATTGTACCGCCGCTTACTGTGGATAACCGATGGCGTGATGGTGTAGTCAACCACTTTATCCTGCTCGTCAAAATCCATAAAACAGGAAAATGCCAGACGGTCTTCCCCCGGTTTAAGGCTGCACAGCTGGTTGGATAAATGTTCGGGCAGCATAGGGATCACCCGGTCGGCCAGATAGATGCTGGTACCTCGCTTAAAGGCTTCTTTGTCGATGGCCGTCCCTTCCGGAACATAATGGCTGACATCGGCGATGTGCACCCCCAGCCGTTGATGGCCGTTTGGCAGAGATTCAAGAGAAACTGCATCATCGTAATCCCGGGCGTCCACCGGATCGATGGTGAAACAGGTTAATGAACGCAAATCCATGCGTCCGGCAAGATCTTCTTTGCTGATATCCTCTCTGATGGCTTCGGCGGCCTGATCAATCTTTTTGGGAAAGGATACAGGCAAATTATAAGCATAGGCAATGGAAACGATATCGATCCCTGGATCATCGGCATCGCCGAGCACTTCCACTATCGTACCTTCCGGATTATGACGATCTCCTTCCCAGCGATCAAAGCGCACCAATACTTTCTGACCGTTGCCGGCTTGATCGGTGGCATCTTCGGCTACTAAAATATCGCGGTACACTTTGGGATCGTCGGGTGTAACGTAACTGTAAAATTTGGTTTTGTGGAAAGTGCCCACAATATTTTCCCGGAATCGTTTCACTACCCGTTTGACAAAACCTTCCAGCCGTTTACCTTTACTGGCAGCATACAATTGCACTTCAACGATATCCCGGTCGAATGCCGTGTTCAGGTTGGGTTGAGCGATAAAGGCTTCCAGGTCCTGGCCTTCGATATCCACAAAACCGTAACCGGACCGGGTGGTACGTAATTCACCAACCAATTTTTTACGCTTTTCGGGAAAGGCGTAGTGAAATTTTTTAACATGTATTAACTGTCCCTGTCGTACTAAATCCAACAGACTGTTCATGAACAGGTGATAGTTGTTCTTGTGTATACCCAGAGCATGGCTCATCTCCTTACGGTTGACGGGCACGCCGGGCTGTTTTTTAAGCATGGCCAGAATGGCTTTTTGCATGCTTTTGGATATTTTTTTGGGTTTAGCCATTTTTGTTAAACCTTTATGGTTAATACGCGGGGGATTCCGCTTAAATCGTTAACGGTTTGAATTGGGTCAAAATGAAACTCCCGGGCCCGCTCAATAATTTGCTGCGGCTGGGAACCGCTCATTTCCACAAGCAGATAGCCCACCTGCGGATTTTCCTGGGCAGCGGTTATCTCAAAAAGGCGGTCGTAAAAGCGCATACCGTCGCTTTCATCGGTCAGAGCGATGGCCGGTTCGAACTGCCGGATTTCGGCAGGCAGCTGAGCCATTTCGTCATCGCGGATATACGGGGGATTGCTCACCAGGATATCAACTTTTAGGGGTAATTGCTCGGACCAGGGCGTACAAATATCGTGTTGCAGAAAAACCAGCGAATGGTTGGACGGCGTTGTTCCGGATTGGCTATGGCCTGTCAGATTGTTGATGGCAGCATTGTCCACGGCGGTTTGCAGGGCTTCCGCGGAGATATCCGTGGCAAAAACGGAGGTCTGCGGCCAGAGATGCTTAAGGGCGATGGCAATACAGCCACTGCCCGTGCCGATATCGGCGATCACCGGATGATCGCCCGAAATCTTCGACTTAAGATTTAGAACCTCCTCAACCAAAATTTCCGTTTCCGGACGGGGAATCAAAACCGAGGGATTTACCCGTAAGGTTAAACCCATAAACTCGGTTTCGCCCACTATGTATTGCAAAGGCTCGCCTGCAGCACGCCGCCGCACCATTTCTCGGTACCGATCTACCTCCTGTTCGGTTAAGAGCCGTTCAAATTCGATATATAAATCCACTCGATTTTTATGCCAGAGAGAGGCCAACAGCAGTTCCGCGTTGAGGCGGGCATTTTCGATATGTTTATCTTTAAAGAACTGCGTCGTTCGGTTTAACAGATCAATAAGTTTCCAGGGCTTTTGCACGATATATCCACATGTATGACAATCATTACTTCTTTTAAATTAATATATTAAGTTTGAAAGAAATTAACAAAAATGCAAAGGATTTTTAATGGGGTTGATAGAGCCTGTCCTTGGTCATTTCGAACTCGTTTTGGCATTTCAAGGGATTGAAGGTTGATATGGGATTACCGTATCAACAGCATTTTTTTGGATCGAACCATCCGACCATCTATGACCAGAGTATAGATATAAATGCCGCTGGCTAAGCCCTGGGCATGAAACGCATAGGTATGTTTTCCGGCCGGTTGCCGGCGGTTAACCGACTGCCGCACGATTTTCCCCTGCGTATTCAATATTCGAAGTTGAACGTCACCGGCGGATGACAGCCGGTAAGGAATAAGGGTTGAAGCATTAAAGGGATTGGGAAAGTTTTGCTGCAAAACGTACGTTTCGGGGATCGCCGCCGGTTTGCTCCCGGCGAGAGAACTTAATTGCGGAATGTTTTTATCCATCCACTTAATGCGTGCTTCAATCCAACCCTTGGTTAAAGACAGCTCATCGGCATAGGACTGGATGTAGTTGCTACGCGGATCGGAGGGAAACCATCCGCCGCCTAACTCCGTGACTCCGGGGCCCGGCCATCGTTCAAAATTGCGTTCCCGCGCCTCGGCCGTGGTATCGGCGAATTGATCCATCATGGCGTAAAGGGTATCCAAATTTAACAGATCTTGCCGTAAGGCCTGCCACCGTAATTGCAGTTGCTGAATAAATGCTTCGTCGAAAAATAATGTTTTCCACCAAAAGGGTATCAAAAAATTGTCGGCCTGCTGAAAGTAGGCATTGTCGGCAAAATACAACAATTGCCATCCTTCCACCAACCAGGATTCATAATATCCCACGTTACCAAAACTGAAGTTATAGTCCCACACCGGACCGGCGTGCAGCTTGCCGCCATTACTGTTCTTGTCTTTATAAAAATAGGCACTCAGCCGATAACCATCCACATTACGGCTCAGCTCGTTGAGAATAAGATAATCAATAAAGGAGCGGGTATTGATAAACCGGGTGTATCCGGTATCCGGATCGCTGTAATGCCCTTGATACATAAGCGATTCATAAGCATCGATAAACGATTGGATATACGCTTCTTGTTCCATAACAATATCCTCGCTTCGGGGGTAATGATACTGATAACGTATTTTTTCCGAAGCACCGGGATAGGGCGGAAAGGATGAATCGAAACCATCCCTCCAGGGTTCTTTATCGATGCGCAGTATATAGCCTCCCGTTACATCATCTCCCGAAATCTCATCGGTATTTAAGTCGGCAATATCAATGCGGTCATTATCCTGTTTGATTTTTTCCATCCAAACATAAATACCCCGGTATTCACCGTTGAGCATCAATTCACAATAAACCGTCCTTGAGGCGTACCAGCCCATTTGCCGGGCCAACCGATACGTAAGCACATTGCGCATTAACGAACGATCGTAGTAGGGGGCATATAAAATCCAGTCATTTTCTACGGGCAGGCCTAAAACGGAAACATTGCGGTTACTGCCGTCGGCATGCTGGGTTTCCAGGGCGTAAGATTTTTTATCCCAGCCGGCACTGCTCTGTCCGCGGATTTCGATACTGATATTCCCGGAATAATCGTTAGCCGGGTCGTTAATGTGGTTGCGTTGGCCGGGACCGTTATGGATTATGAACATATCGGCTATAATCCGCGGATTGTCATAGGGAATATTCTGGCCATGGGTATCGATGACAACAATGGGTAAATTGGACGAGGTGAAATCCACGGTAGCGTGTGAAGGATCTGGGGATAAAGATGCCAGGAGTGAGAAACTAAAAAGCGTTATGTACGATTTCATGTTTTGGACGAGACGAATCATTACAATGACTTTGATAAACGTGTTACTCTCGATTGATTATTCAACTGAGAAGCTATTCAGTTGATAATAAATATAACCAGAAACCTTACCCATAACCAAATTTATGAGCGGTTGCAACCAATGATAATGATGTAGGGTAAAACATTGCTTTTGTTAATAACATTCTTCTCTGTGCACAAAAGCAATGTTTGTTAGGGCAGATTAGGCATGACATTATGACAAAAAATTATTTGAGCATTAATTTCATAAAATCAGCCATATCCGGTTCTTTATCCAGGTCCATGATGGCTTCGACGATCAGATCCCGCTTTTTTTGTCCGGTAACCGGCACAACCATGGCGTCAAACTTGTTGAGCAGAGTTTGTTCATCCATCGGTTGACGGTAATCGCCCAGCGGATAATCCAGGGTAATATCATACGATTGCCCCTGTTTGGTACGAATGCGGGCACTGGCTTGCTTTAGTTCCGGAAAAGTCTTTTCAAATTCGGGATTGGCTTCCACTTTAATTTTGGGCAGGAAAGAACGGATTTCCGGATCGAAAATTTTTTCTTTGGTAAAGGAAGCCGGGGTCACGGCACCATCCACAATGCAGGCCGCCAGACAATAAGGTAAACTATGGTCGGCGGTTTCCCGTGTTTGCGGATCATACTTGGATGGATCGGATAAAATATCGGCCGCCCGGGCCACGGTGCCAATGGTTACTTCTTCAACATCGTTTTTATCGATATGATTTTCCTGCATCAGTTTGATCAGGGCCGACATGGGCGTGTGGGTTAAAGCCTCCGTGGGGAAAGCTTTCATCGAACAGCGGTTAATGCGGAAGCTATCGCCCAGGCCATCGGTTAAAATGTTGAGTTCAAAGTTATTATTGACAAACGTATCGACCAGGCCTTCTTTACCATCAATAACATGGGCCGGGCCTTCGTAACCGTGTTTGGCTAGCAAAGCAGCTTGCACACCGGACTGGGTAGCCATGGGATCGACGGTATTTTTCATCATGGTCAGATTACCGGCTGTGACCACGCCCAGGGTATGATTATGCGATGCCGATATGCCCATTGCATGTACCAATTGCTCTTCATTTAATCCTAGAATTTTACCGGCAGCCAGAGGCGAGGCAAATTGGGTTAACGTGGCATGATGCCATTTGGTCTCCCGTACACCGGGATGGGCAAATTCACATAGGCGTTGTTCCCATTCGTAGGCCAGTACCATGGCCACAATAAAATCCTGGCCGGTGCTGTGCAAGAATTCTGCGGGGGACAGGGCGGCGGGGATGAGATCGCTGGGATGAGAGGGATCTTCTTCCCAGTAAATGTCATTGTAATCCAGAGCCCGGATCATCAATGCGTTTAACAGCGATTGATGCAGCATGGGCAGTTTTTTACCGGAATTGAATACGGTGGCTTCTTCTTTACCGCCGATATCGTTATAAAAATCCAGCATAATTTGCACATCATGGGTCTGGCTGCCTCCGTAGGCACAGCCAATGGAATCCAGTAAAAAACGCTTGGCGTTATCCACGGTTTGGGCATCAAGATCGTCGTATTGCAATTGATGTGTAAACCGGGCCATTTCCTGTGTAATGTATTGCATATTACCTCCGTCGTTGCAAAAAATGAGAATTCCTGCTGCAAAAAAGAATTGGTGCATATGCAGCAGGAATGTAATACCATATTATTTGGTGGCGTTTCGGGCAACTTCTTCCGCGACTTCCAGAGAAGTGTTGGAACCGCCCATATCGTAGGTTTTCACCTTCCCCTCTTTAATGACCGTGGCGATACCGTTTTCCAGCTTTTCAGCCAAATCTTTTTCATTTAGCCAATCCAGCATCATGCGGGTTGTAATGAGCATAGCCATGGGATTCACCCGGTATTGTCCATGGTATTTCGGTGCTGAGCCATGAGTCGGTTCAAATACGGCATATTGATCACCGATGTTACCGCTGGAGGCAAATCCCAAACCGCCCACAAGCTGCGCCGCTAGATCGGACAGGATATCGCCGAACATGTTTTCAGCTACCATAATATCGTATTTGTCCGGATTTTTGACCAGCCACATCGCCTGAGCATCAATGTTGGTTTCCCATAGTTCAATGCCCGGATAGTTTTTGGCGACTTCCCGGGCCGTGCGAATCATCAGTCCACCGGTTTCCCGCAGTACATTGGGTTTGTCCACTACGGTAACAGCCTGACGACCGTGCTCCTTAGCATATTCGAAAGCTTGGGTAACGATGTTGGCACATTTCTGACGACTCATGATACGGGTGGATAAGGCCAGGTTGTCCAGGCCATGATGGGCAAATTTTTTCATTTTTGGGTGATTTTTATCCAGCACGTCAAACACTTCCTGGGGGATGGGGTGAAACTCCACGCCACCATACATACCCTCTGTGTTCTCACGAAATACCACCAGATCGATACCCTCTTTTAAGTTTAAGGGATTACCGGGGTAAGCTTTGCAGGGGCGCATGTTGGTGTGCAGGTTAAAAGCCTGTCGTAACTGCACGATGGGGGAAAAATAAACATAACCTTTACCCTTTAAAGACGCATCCAGTTCTTCATCCGCTTCTTCCTTGGGTTTGGAAGTGATGGCCCCAAAAAGGGCGCAATCGGTTTGTTTCATCATGTCCAGAGTACGCTGCGGCAGGGGCTCCCCCTCGTGTTTCCACAATTCCCAGCCAATATCGCCGTGAATGTATTCCGCGTCAAATTTCAGGGCATCCAGCACCAGGCGTGCTGCTTCCATTACGTCATTACCTACTCCGTCACCGGGTAACCAGGCAATTTTGTACTTCGCCATATCGAGCTCTCCTTTATTATTTGTTATAATTTAAATAAGTATCTTCAGCGCTATCCGTTAACCCTTTTCAATGAGGGTTATTCCGGTTTCATTTTTTCTATTTTACCAGTTCAAAATCGATAAAATCCACATGATGGAAGATAATGGACTCCGGGAGTCGTTTTTCACTGTCGCCTTCTTTAGAATGGGTAGCAATTACATGCATAACTTCCGAGGGTAGGCCATGTTTATAGGCCAGACCCACACCACTGAAGGGATGGCGGATATGTTTTCCGTAATCGCTTTTAAAAATGCTTCCATCCGGTTTTTTTTCGTATTCAAACAATTTGCCTACATCGGCCAGCAGGGAACCGGCAATCAGATAATCGCGGTTAACGGGGGTTTTGCGTGTACCATAGGCGTCATCCAGGACATCGTTACAAGCGATGGCCATACGGCAACAGGTGCGCACGTGTTCAATAAAAAATATGTTGATATTTTCGGCCAGCAATGTAAACGGAATACTTTTTAATTCTTCGTTTGTCCAGTCACGATAAGCGATAGCCTCCTGCCAGCAGGCCACTACTTTATCCTTAATTTCAATATCCCGAATCTCATTTATTTCCGGCAGTAATTCCAGAACCTGGTCGTTCATGGTTCCTCCTTTTTATTATCTTAATATATTTGGTTGTTTGCGGTGCTATGGGCCTTTCGGAAAACGTTAACTTTCGTTTGAAGGCGATAGCCTCATAATCAAGCCGTTAAAGTTGTTTACCTTCAGCACCGTCGTATTCCACATCCGTGGGATGAATTTTACGCATGGGTTTCTGACGGGTTTTCTCTTCATAAATATGGGCCACAAGCCCCGGTATACGTGCGATCATGAAGAAGGCATTGGCCAACACCGGATCGAAATCCATTTCACATAACAGAGCGGCAATGGCGCCGTCCACATTCAATGGCAGGTTTTTGCCGGTAATGGTTTTTAACTGTTGGACAAAGGCTTCGGCCAACAGCACATACTCACCAGCGATGCCGTATTCCCGGGAGAGGGCAAATAATTTTTTTGTCCGCGGGTCATCGGTGTGCAGGCGATGACCAAATCCGGACAAGCGTCGTTTAATAGAACGGTATTCGTTAATGATGTGTGCTGCGGCATTTCCCGGTTTTTGATCCTCGGCTTTGACCAGTTCCATGGCCTGCCTGAGAATATGCATACAATCCTCGATGGCGCCTCCGTGAAATTTGGATATGGATAAGATGCCGGCGGCAACAGATGCATTAAGAGGTGCACCTGTTGAGGCCACCGTTAAGGCACTCAAAACGGAAGGCGGAGTCGTGCCATGATCCACCGAGGATACCAGAATGGCTTCGATCATCTGGCTCACTTTTTCACTGGCCATTTCACCTTTGAGCAGCAAATGGACCATCTGAGCGTAAGAAACCTGACCCATGAGTTCATCCAGAGCATAACCACGGATGGTTAATTTGTTGGGCTCCACTTTGGTGATGGCAGTTTTCCATTTCAGGTCACTCATTGTTAATTCCTTTCATTATTACAGAAAAAATCGGATTTTAAAATATCTTTATCATTCAATAATCAAATCCCTTAGCCTGATTTCAGGTCATCATATTAGTTTATATCAAAGATATCCTCCGCCGCACTACCGAATTTTTGCAGTACCCGGATGGAATAGATATCGTGAATGATATAATCTTTGGCCAGCAAAACCAATCCCTTATCGGCCGTCCAGGCCGCGTTACAGGTGCCGTCTTCACGGAAGTGGCCCAGAATGACATGGCGGTCGTCCACAATTAAGGCAATGCGCCGTCCGCCACGTTCGATACGGATATGATGCTCCCGGCCGTGTATGTATTCATGACCGATATTCAGTCGTTTATGTCCGAAATGGACAATGTAAATGTGGACCTTTCGTCTATCCGCTTCCAGCAAAGCATCGGCGATGTCATCAATTTCTTCATCCCAGACCGAAAGATAAATACTATCCCGGGCTTCTTTGATGAACTGAACCACTTTGTGCACGATGGAAGGCCGTTTGGAGAGATGCCAGATGTAATGATCGGCCAGATTTTCTTTATTATACAGTTGTTCAAGTTTGTTACTAAGCTGGTCAACGGTACCCAGATAATCATTCTTAAAACGTGAAATCATTTCTTCGGGGGGAATGGGTACATATTTTAAAGGGTCGCTTTCCGTTGCAATGATGACTTCCCGGCTTACAAGCCGGTTTAAAACCTGGTATATCTTGGAAGCGGGAACCCCCGATAATTTGGCCAGTTCATAACCGCTGACACTGGGTTGTTGTAAAAGGGCCATATAAACCTGTGACTCATACTGGGTAAAACCGATGCTTTGCAGTAAAGAAATTATTTTTTTCATATTGCTTTGTATTGACCGCTTTATTTATATTCCCTACCGTAGTGGTTAACAATTTATATACGATTTTTAAAAGGTACAAAAAAATTTCGTTGTTTAGTGGATGCTAAAACCGTTTTTAGCATTTTTTTATGCCAGTGTTCACTAAGATCATCAAAGCAAGGCTATCCTTGAGTGTGCAAACATTGGTAACGTTTGGCAAACCGGTTCTGCCATTTTAGATTATTCTGTGGTTAAGATAATTTATAAATATTGTTGTTGATAATTGAACGGAGGCTATGTATGAAGTTGGTGAAGAATGCATTGGGACGGGAAGTGCCCGCCGAAGTCAATGGACGAAAAGCCTTACCCTTCAAAGGCATTGGCAAGCACAAGCCATCGGGCCGCAAGGTTGGTCCGCCGATTCCCACAGGCGCTGCCTATACATCAAGTAAAGTACAGCAGGATTTGGATACCATGCTGGACACAATGGATTTACATGACGGTATGACCATTTCCTTTCATCATCATCTACGAAATGGTGATTACCTGGTTAACATGGTGGTGGATAAGTTAGCTGAACGAGGTTTAAAAAAACTGGTGTTAGCTCCTTCGGCATTGTTTCCTGTCCATGAGCCCTTGGTACAGCATATTAAAGAGGGCACCGTTTCCCATGTCCTGGGGTCAATGAACGGGCCGGTAGGACGGTTGTGCACGGTTGGCGGCATGGACAGTATGGCTGTGCTGCGTTCACATGGCGGGCGTTACCGGGCCATTCAGGATGGTGATCTGCACATAGATGCTGCTTTTATTGCTGCGCCAACAGCGGATGTGCATGGTAATGCCAATGGCGTGCATGGTCCTTCAGCGTGTGGTCCGCTGGGTTTTGCCCTGGCTGATTCACTTTATGCCGATCAGGTGGCTGTGGTTACCGACAATTTGGTGCCTTTCCCCACTTTTCCCTGGGCTATTGAAGGGGGGAATGTGGATTTTGTAACCACGGTTGATAAACTGGGGGATCCGGAAAAAATTGTATCCGGTACCACCAAAGTGACCACGAATGAAGATCGTTTAAAAATCGCTTCCTGGGCCGCACAATTGGTGCGAGACAGCGGATTGATCGAAGAGCCGGAATTTTCTTTTCAGGCCGGTGCCGGTGGAATGTCACTGGCTTTTATTCAGTATATCGCTCAATACATGCGCGAAAAAAAGGTCGTTGCCGATTTTGCCCGTGGCGGTTCCACAAAAATATTAGTGGATATGCTGAAAGAAGGTTTAACAAAATTTATTCTCGATGGTCAATCTTTTGATTTAGCCGGGGTTGAATCTTTGCGTGATAACTGGAATCATATCGAAACGAATCCTTTTGTTTCCTATAACTATCATACGAAAGGATGTTTTGCCCCGCGGGTAAAAGCATCGGTACTGGGTGGAACGGAAGTGGACCTGAATTTTAATGTCAATGTCAATACACATTCCGATGGCTGGCTGCTCCATGGCATTGGCGGTTTTCAGGACGCAGCCGATGCTTACATGACCATCATAACCGTACCTTTGTATCGCAAAACCAATCCCATTGTGGTGGATCGTGTTCACACCATCACCGCACCCGGTGAGGTGATCGATGCCATCGTCACCGATCACGGCGTAGCTATCAATCCCAAACGGCAGGATTTACTGCATCGTCTGAAAAACAGCGATCTGCCGCTGGTTTCCATTGAAGAGCTGCACGAAAAGGCCATTTCCATCACCGGTAAGCCAGAAAAGCCGCAAACCAAAGATGATGTAATCGCTGTCATCGAGTGGCGGGATGGCACGATAATAGATTCTGTAAAACAATTGGTGGTTGAAGAGGATTAACCAAAAAGGAATGTAGAGACGGCCTGTAAAGCCGTCTCTACTTATAGGCTTTTATCCATTGGACTTCAAGGGTGAAAGGCCCGTCCTGTTTATCACTGATCAGGAAACCCATTTGCTGAATGGACTCCGGCTTTAAAGAACCCACATCGTTCAAAACCCGTCCGCGAAAAACCGGCTCAAAATGTTTAAATGGTAAATGCACCGTTATCCATTGATCCGGTTCGGTATCAAAACGTTGCCGGTAGGAAACGCCGTCGAATCGGTTATCCGTTCGTAAACGTAAATGATAGGTTTTACCATCACCCCGGATGCGCAATACAATTCCCGAATAATCATTTAATCCGGACCCTTGCAACCGCGTACGAGTTGATGCAAACCCACCGTTGTTTTGCAGCGATACATTACCGCGGAATATGGCTGTACCACTATTACTGATGCGCATTTCACTTTGCGAAAGGCCGCCCATTACACCATCATTAATGATTTGCCAACCGCCCTGCGTATCCGTATTGGCGAAATCGATGAGTAATCGTTGCTGCTCGGTATCCATGGCAAATACTCCTTTACCGGCCAATGTGGTATTCAAAAAAACCATAGTCAACATTATTAATGGAGAAGAAGATAAAATGTGCTTCATAAATCAATTCAAAAATTGATGTTATACTGGATTACCCGGATAATGCACCAAATGCGGTATTCTATGGAAAACAAAATCCAGGCAGTTAATTAATCGGATGTTGCTTCGGCAAATTTTGCATCATCCGGCACCTCATCCTTGGGTAGTCCGGAGGCCGCTTCCATACGACCGCTGAAGTTGAAGAAAGCGATTAAAGCACTTGCTTCATATATCCCTTTTTCGTCCCATCCGGCAGAGCGCATATTGTCGATATCCGCATCCTCAATAAAATTGGGCGTTTCCGTCAACTTTTTTGCATAGGCAAGTAATGCTTTGGTTTTGCCATCCATATCATAAGTGGGCCACGTAGTGGCAAAATCAGAGGACAAATGCTCATTACCGGTCAGGCGACGAACTGCCGCCGTGTGTAATCCCAGTCACGGTGCGCCACCGATTAATCCGTTGACCACGGTTGCCAGCATCTCACGCTGCACGCGGCTTAGGGGCGATTTTTTTCGTAAATGAAGGTATTGATAGAGGTTGCCGGCGGGCCGTCCTATTTTGAAGTCTACTAAAAGAATGTTCATGATGCCGGGCAGAAATCCACCGTATTTTTTGGTCATCATTTTTAACATGAACCGCCGTAATCCGCTTGCGGTTTTCAATGAAGTTGTTGTGATTCTGGCCATCATTTATCCTTTCCCAAATTAATTCCCGTAGGTTTGTGATAGTGCATAACGGTGCTTTTGGCGAATATAATTCCGGAAGGTAAATTGCAAGATACAAATTTGTGCTAACTCAGGCTCAGAAAAATAAGGATTGTATCATCGCAAATACTGAGTATCCACTTTATTACCCTAAGGATTCGATGTGGATAATACATAACATGACAGGAATATTCAGGATGCTCTTTTTTGCATGATAAGGCCATGATATGTATTTTTAATATTGATCCAATAAGAATGGTATATGGTAATAATGGCTAAAGCTTATTTTATTTCAGATTTACATATTGGTGCTGAAACCGGTGAAGCGGAAGAACGGAAACAAAAACGTTTTTTGGAATTTTTAAGCGATATTGAAAAATCTGTCACCGATTTGTATATCGTTGGCGATCTGTTTGATTTTTGGTTTGAATACCGGCAGGTTATTCCCAAAAAATATTTTGTCTTTCTTCATCGTTTTAAACAATTGACGGATAAAGGCGTTAAAATTTATTATCTGGCAGGCAATCATGATTTTGCCCTGGGTACTTTTTTCGATAGTCAATTAGGAATTAAAACTTTTTTAAACACATACGAATTTACCCTGGCTGAGAAACGGTTTTTTTTGTATCACGGCGATGGTGTGGCAAAAAATGATGGCGGTTATCGTTTGCTGAAAAAAATACTGCGTAGCGGCTGGAATCAAAAAATTTTCAGGTGGATCCATCCCGATGTTGGCATCCGGTTAGCCCTATCGGTTTCTGGATCCAGCCGTAAATATACCAATCAAAAAAACGGCGAACGGGACGAAAGCGATTACAAAGAATTCGCTCAACTGAAATTCAATGACGGGTTTGATTATGTGATTATGGGTCACCGGCACAACCCTTTGACTTATGAGACCCCGAATGGCCTATACATTAATCTTGGTGATTGGATTGTTAACTACAGTTTTGCGGTATTTGATGGTCAATCATTACAATTGAAATTTTTTAAATAGGACATTACACAAATGTATATAAGAACAATATCATTCGGATTACTGCTTATTTTTATTCATCTTGCAGTTTCCTCATCGCTAGCTCGTGAATTGAAGCAAAGCGAAATGATTCAATCTCCGGTGCGAAGTGACATGTGGTTATTTGCCGAGGGTGTGCAACCGGTTTCTTTGTCCGGTCAAACCATAATGACCGAATATCCCATTGCCGTTCAAAGCCGGCAGCTCGTAATGGTCGACCGGCAATCCGCACTCATTTTGAATCGTAGCTTAGAGGATGAAGGAATTGACTATACGCTGCATAACTGGTCGGGCAAACCCATCTCTACATTCGGCCACGACTGGTCTATGGATATGCCCCTGCCCAAGGTGCTAATCAACGGAAGTGACCAAACGCTTGTGCTGGTTTTTATTAACGGTACCATCCAAAAACGGTCTTTCGACGGTGATATACTGTGGGAACAACGATTAGTCTCCTCTGCAGTTTTTACCTATGAAAACACCTATTTTGCCTTACGTTCATCCAATGAGAAACATTATTTTATCGCTTTGAGCGCACCGGACCCTTCATCGGCGACTTTTAATACTTATCTGTTCAAGATAAGTGAACAGGGCCGGGTGATCGGGCAAAGAACCATTGAAGGCACACAGGTATTGAATGTTGACGGAGCTCATACCCATGAGGCCCTTGCGCTTATGCTAAAACATACCGGAGATGCACCGCAGGGTCCGGCAGATATCCGGACGGTTATCGTGGATGGACAACTGAATACGTTGTGGCAGTTATCCTCATCATTTCGAGCGGTTACTTTCCACGGATTGCGATGTCTCATCCGCACAAAGACCAATGTGAAGCTGGTGGACTATCAATCTAAAGAACAAATATGGCAACAATCTATCGAAAGAGACCATCGCATTTACATACACTCACAATACGATGGTCAAACCGTAACCCTTTTAAGCGGCATTCCGCAATATAATGAGGGTAAATTAAGCTACACGGCTCCCGTCCTGGAACAACGTTCCTGGCAAAACCGGCTGTTATACCGTGAAAGGCTGCCTCATAAAGGTTTATCATCCGTTCATTACAATGCCGCGTCACCGTTTCCTTTGCAGTTGGGATTTGAGACTAAGGTTATGCAATATGAAATGATTCATGAAGAAAGTGGTCAATAATGATGAAGAATAAATTTTTATACGCGGGTTTAAGCCTCATTTTTGTAATCAGCACGCAATCGGGTAACGCTTACCAATGGCCCCTCAAACCTTTTGATCAGCAGCATGAAATCAGCGGCACATTTTGTGAAAACCGACCTTCTGGCAGCGTGCTGCGGCATCATTTTCACAATGCCATCGATATCCCTCTAAGTGAAGACGGCAAAGTTTACGCCATCGTAGCCGGATATGTAACCGGCATCGTCAGAAAGGGGTACTCGGCCTATATCCGCGTAGGGCGTTATAATTATTTGCATGTCAATCCACTGGTCTCCCTGGACGTCAATGATTATGTGGAAAAAGATCAATTGGTGGGTTATACCAATTACGCCAATCATATTCATTTAATTGACGGTGAATATCCCAATTACATCAATCCCATTCGCGAGGGGGGAATAGCGCCGTTCGAAGATCCTTTTCTGCCCACAGTTCAGTATATCAAGTTTTTTCAGGATCGCTCAACGTTTGAGTTTGATGAAGGCAAAGTGACCGGTAAAGTGGATATCGTTGCCCGCCTGTATGACCGAACGGACAATGGTGCTCTGGGTAGTAATAACGGTATCTACCGGGCCGGATTTCAAATATATGATTCTTCCGGAACGCAGGCCGTCACCAATGCCGTCGTGCCCTATCAGTTTGATGCAAGACCATCCAATTCGTATATCAAAAATGTTTATTTTAAAGGGAGCGATCTGTCCACCTATATTTATACTCTGACCAATAAAGTTAATTACAACAGTTACTGGAACACCGATGATTTTGAAAAAGGCACCTATCGCATTAAGGTGTTTACGGAAGATACCCGAGGTAATCGGTCAGAGAAATGGACGACCGTGGAAATCGTTGAGCCGGATGACCAGGCTCCGGCCAAACCGGTAATTAAATCCTTTACGGGAAGGTCGGACGGCGGTTGGGATATGGCCTGGAAAACCAATCCGGCTAATGATGTGGACGGTTATCATTTTCTGTTCTCTTTTGACGGACACCGTTTTGATACGCAGGAAGAGATATCCGATGCCCTGGCCGGCAGCGATACATCTTACACTTATGCTGACTTCGGCTATACCTATCCTTTGTTTGTTCGGTTACAGGCTTACGACCACGCGGCCATTGCCAATCGATCTACACCGTCCAATACCTATGCCGTTAAACTATCCGAAAATGGCGCGCGCATATTAATTGTTGATGGGTTCAGCCGCACCGACGGTTACTGGACGCAAAACCGCCACGATTTTGTATCGGATTATGCCCGGCATCTTATTGAACAGGAAGAATCGTTTAACAGTTGCTCGGTTAATGGATTGTTAGCGGGAACCACGGATATGACCGACTATAAAATCGTTATCTATTTTACAGGTGACCGGCAGGGTTTGTCCATAGAGGAGCAAGATTTAATACGCGCATACTTAGAAGGAGGAGGCCAATTATTCATCAGTGGTTCAGGTTTGATTTCTGGTCTTACAAATGATGGATACGGGAATTTTTCGAAAGAATACCTGCGGGCCCAATTAAAGAGTGATTCAACGTCCCATACCGGTGTCTCTGATCCGGATGGTATTAACTTTGCCACCATTACGCCTCCTGAAAATCAACTGCCGGCCAGTGATGTTTTAATTTCCGGGGATGCAGCCCAAACGTTCTTCATTTATGCCGACGGCCAGACCGCTGTAAGCGCCTATTCCGGCACATTCGGTTCATCTGACAGGAATGGAAGCGTTGTCACGGCAGCCTTTCCCTTTGAACTTTTGCAAAATGATGATGCCCGGCAAATGTTATTCAATCAGGTATTGGATTTTATGGATGAGGCAACCCCGATTGCGGAAACCCAGCCGAGCCGACCCAACCGAGCGGTTTTACTGGATAATTACCCCAATCCGTTCAATCCGCAAACCACCATTCGTTATGGCATAAATAAAAAACAGCATGTGCAATTGACAATCTATAATGTGTTGGGCGAAAAAATAAGTACACTGCTCTCGAGGGAGGTGAATGCCGGGATGCATACCTTTCGATGGAACGGCCGCGATGACCACGATCGGGCAGTAAGCAGCGGCATTTATTTATGCCGACTGCAAACCGAAGACCATGCGAAAACCATTAAGCTCTTTTTAATGCGTTAAGAAGTGGGGGGTCAGCTTATTTTAACAGCATCATTTTTTTTATGGATTGCTGCTGCCCGTTATGTATCCGGCAATAATAGACCCCCGATGCCTTTGTACCTGCCTGCCAGCGCACATAATGTTCCCCGGCATAAAAGTTTTTACCGGTACAAATTTGTTCCACTTTTTGTCCCGCCGCATTAAAAACATCAATAGTGAGAGGGGTAGCCGTATTAACGGTCAAGCGGATGGATGTGGAATGATTGAAGGGATTAGGAGAAATAACGGCGGAAAAGTTGTTTTGGGGCTCAGGTGGAGCCTGCCGGACAAGGCCCGTCTCCTGCGGACTGCTGAGTGACACGGTGCTGGCCAGGGCTGCCTGCGTAACTTTTTCCACCTGATTGAAATTAAGTGTGATGATTTTATCCCCTCTGCTGTGGTAATATGGATTGGATTGATAGTACGGTGAATCGTTATTCCACGGCCGGTCATTTTCCATCAACAATATGGAGGTGAAGTCATACAACTGATAAGAATCATGATCGCTGAAAGATACATCCGAAGGTGTACTGTTCGTATTTAGATCTGGTGTGTAAGTTTGCATGTTTTCGTAAACCACATCCGCCAGCCACAAAGATTGGTTATCTGAGATGACCTCCACATAATCGTAATAATTGTTATATCCGATCATATCCAGAATGATAGAAGCCATCAGGGGTTCTTCGTTATCCGACTTGTGCATGGCGTCCCACAGGCTGCCGGCGTGATGCACATTAGGATTGGTGGGATGGTATTCCTCAGCGGCAAAGGCAATCAACTGGATATCATGTTTCAACGCAAGATCGGCATAGTTTTGGCTCAAAATACGGCCGATTTCCATAATGGCGGCAACTCCGGTAGCATTGTCATCTGCGCCCTGAGCTTTCATGGTTTTCCAGTTTTCTTGCCAGTCCGATTCACGGCTGCCGGAGGCATCATAATGGGCTCCCAATAAGATGAGTTCGGCATCGGGATCGTCGCTTTTAAAGTTGGCAATAATATTGATCATCGGATAGGTATTGTAAGGGGCGGCATGGCTGTATACCGTAAAGGAGTCGCGCACTACGGAATGAACATGATCCAGCTGCTCAAAGTATTGGGCAATATATTCTGCGCTCCAGTAGCACCCATCCGTAAAATTAACGCGCGTTTGATGCCCGCCGGCATCACAAAGTGCGGTCACATGTTTTTTGATACTGTCCTGGGATACGTTGCCAACCAGGGATGGAATATCCGCAGCCATTAGGCCGGATCCGTACCAGACGAATGTTAACCATACTAGCGTACTGACACACAGAGATTTAATCATAATCAGAATTCTCATAATAATGTGAAAGGGGTTAAAAAAAGCTCATTCCGGCGCACGAAATGAGCTTTCATACCACTTTCCTTTGCCGTTGAAAATTTCAGTTAAAAGGAAACTCCGAGAGAGAAGCGGTGAATGTTGGCCACTACGCCCCGGTCGGAAAAAGCGTAATCAATATGGGCATCATTTTCAGCGAACCAGTTAAACCGGGCGCCGGCACCTAAGGTCAAACCACCTTCATCCAGATTCAATCGGTAACCACCGCGCAAAAAAACCATTTCGCTGAAGCTATATTCCAGACCCCAGTTATAGGTTTCCAGATTGTTATTGGAATGGACCATATCCATAGCGGTTATAATACCATTTCGTCCCGCTCTCCAAACATCGATATTAAAGCCGATGCGAAAATTGACCGGTAAGGAATAGGTCTGAAAGGATTTGGGTTCGTCCACATCTACCGAGCGCGGATCACTGAAATCGATAAAGTCACCGTTGAATTGCACCTCCGGTCCGAAATGCAAAATGGACATACCAATGCGCATGTTGCGAAATTCGGTACGGTAAACCGTTCCGATATCTACGGCCCAGGTGGTATAATCATAATCCATGTAACCTTCATGCACAATTTTTCCGGTTACACCAACGGACAGTCGATTGGTTAAAAAACGGCTGTACGAGATTCCGGCGGCATAATTGCTAATGCCGAAGGTTTCGCCGGTTCCCTGCGGGGCATCCACGGTGGTCACTTCCATATCATCCGTGTTCAGAAAAATACCGCTCACACCAATGGTTCCCATATTACCCAGGTTCATGGCCATCGAAATGCCGCCCAGGGAAATATCGGCCGGCCATTGATTGTAAGCCAGATAAAAATTACGTTTTTCAATATCCACCAAACCGGCGGGATTCCAAAAGGCGGCCCCCGCATCATTGGTTACGGCGGTATATGCTTCTCCCATGGCTATAGCCCGCGCGCCCATGCCGATCTCCAGAAACTGGGAAACGGCAGAACCGACCGGAGCAAACTCCTGTGCCTTCAGGGGCATAGCCAGGAAGAGCATGACTACCCATATGGCAATAGTTCGTTTTATCATATATTCATTCCCCTTATTATTATCGTACGATTACAAATTTACCCGTTGTTTGTCCGGCACTCGGTGAATCCACCACGTAAATGTAGAGGCCGGGCGCGGCTTCCTGTTCATTTTTAGTTAATAAATCCCATTCCGCCACACTATCCGGACCCGGTAAAGTGCCATCCAGGTCTTTTTTGGAACTCTGGCCGGCTTTAACCTCGGCTACAAAATCAAGATCAAGAGTAAAAATCTTAACGGTGGCGTCTGCCGGTAAGTTGATGAATTGCAGACGGTGCCGCCAGGGGTCCGTGTCGCTGGGTTTGGGATTGTTCCAGGCAGCGCTGCCGATGTAAGGATTGGGGACCGCTTTAACATCGTCCAGATTATTGGACGGTTCGTTGGCGGGTGTAATTTCCTGCACATTCAGCTTACTGTCCACCAGGCCAAAAATAAAGTTTTCGGTGGCGGCCTTAACCGCGTATTTGTAATCGAATCCGTTTTTAACATCCGTATCAATAATTTCATACATGTCGCCGTTTTCGTTGGTCGGTGGCGGCCAGCTGTCACTGTTGACGGAATCCTGATACATGACCTGCCATTTTTCCGCACCGGAGGCATCTTTGCCGGCGCTTTTGTAAAGGGTGTAGCCATAGAAGCCATCATAAGCTTCCGATGATTTATCCCATAAAATGCGCACCCCCTCGGTGACGCCATCATCATTGTACATTTCCTGCACATCGATGGAAGGCGCCGGGGCTACGGCCACATTGGACAAATCGTAATCGTTATCCACGATATACTGGGCCACGTCCATAATTTTCACCAATTCCATCAGGCTGTAACCTCCACCGCGCTCCGGATCGCAGCCTACACCCAGGGCCATGGTTACTTTAACGGAATCACCGGCCGCTAAAGTGGGTAATGGTCCAACGGAAATGATGGCCCGGTAATCATTGGGAAACGGATTGCCGTTGGGATCCACCAGTACACCGGACGGGCCGTCGGTCTCAAAGGTATGCGGCAACATCATGCGGTCGAACGCTTCCTGATCGGTGGTGGGATCGTTATAAATATGATTGGTATGGAATGAGGAAACTTTAAAGGATGCCGGTTCCGTATCCAGAATGCGAATACCCAGCATGCCCGGTGACTGCAGAGTGCCTTCTACACCGGGATTAAAGGCGTCGTCGTCTTCACCATTATCGGCAACAACCGCCGGATTGTCGCCATCGAACATGAACATCATTGAACTGTCGGGTTTGCCGAGCGATTGTTCAATTTCTTCGGGGGTACTACCGGTAGCTTCCTTCCAATCCGGAAAGAGGTCCAGTATATCCCAGCTGGAATTGACCGCGGCGTGGTCATCCTGGTTAATAAACGGGCCTTCGGTGGGCCAGTCCGGCAGTTTGGATACATCGCCGTCCAACCGGTAGGTAAAGTAAAAATCATTAATGTCGCGTGGCGTATCCGGGAGACCGTCATCATCGCTATCGATGCCCACATTCTTAATGGTAAATTCATAAATGATAAAATCATCTCGGTAGCTTTCGCTCCAGGCATACGTGCGTTCGGTAACCTCTACCCCTAACGGATCATGACCGCTGGAAAGCGGGGCTTTCACATCGTAATAACGGGTATAGGTTTCCTGCTCCCCGCGGGGACCGTCTATGATCAGATGGACCGAATCCAAAGGAGCGTATTCTGAATCTTCGGGTTGGGTGACATGCACCGTACCATTGACCTTTCCCCCTAACCACAGAGAACCCCGGTAAAGATAAGAATTTCCGGAACCGCCGGGCCAGTCACAGGAAGGGGTACGGTTCTCATAAGCATCATCACCGGTTTTGCCGAAGTTGGTGACGCGGCTCCACAATGTACCTATTTCATGAAATTTCCAGTTTGAGGGCACAATAGGATCCTCGGCAACCGAAGCGTTTTTTTGTAATGAATTCTGGGGGCGTTCTTTATCGGCGGCCAACACAAACAGGCCCCAAATTAATACCAGAGCCCCCGTCAATAAAATGATATATCTTGTTTTCTTAGTCATTCACTGCCTCCTGTATGATTAGAAATTAATGCCCATTCCAAAACGGATATACCGGCCGGGGCTGTAAGCCTGCGGACTGCGTATATACTGTTCATTTGCATCCCGGTAAACCACGGCAGGATCATCCTGTATGGTCGGATCA
The DNA here is from genome assembly GCA_014730185.1 of Caldithrix sp. GTDB lineage: Bacteria > Calditrichota > Calditrichia > Calditrichales > Calditrichaceae > WJIP01. Next base: position 24,912 of record WJIP01000206.1, read on the forward strand.
TCAGCATCGCCCAGGTCATAATATTGTCTATTCCCAATAAAACGCACATTATGTTTATCAAACAGATTGAAAATATCCATAAACACATTAAGGTTGTATCGGGATATTTCAAACTGGCGCATGATTTTCAGGTCGGTTGTGC
>WJIP01000207.1 GCA_014730185.1 Caldithrix sp.
AGTGGAATGTTTGTATGGACAGTAGAATCGATCATCAAACAATTTCGGCTACATCTACCCGAAATGGCCGAATTTTTTGAGCAAATCACAGATTCTGTTGATAGCGAGGAAATGGATGAAAAAATTTACGATGTGTATTCCCGTTTGAAATCAACATCAATTGATTACGGAGTGATGGAGGTTGCTGAGAATGTAAGCGTGATTGAGGCTAATTATGAATGGAATGACGTCGGTTCCTGGGAAGCTGTCTTTAAAATCAGCGAAAAGGATGAGAATGGCAATGGTCTGACTGCTGCTCTAAATATGGCCCTGGATAGTAAGAATAACTATATTTATTCTCCGAATAAATTGGTTGCTTTGGTTGGCGTGGATGATCTGGTGGTGGTTGAAACCGATGACGCTTTGCTGGTCTGTAAAAGGGATCAATCGCAAAATGTAAAAGAAATTGTCGATCGTCTTAAAAGAAAGAAATTGTACCGATACCTCTGAGAAAAAAGTTATAGTATTATATTAGTAAGATTATAAAAAAAAGGTTGGTTTTGTTTCTTTATAATTGCCGGAACCAACATTTTGTTTTTATATTATGCAGGAAAATTGAATTCTGTAACTGTTTTGTTAAAATTACGCAGTAAAACCAAACCCTGCTTTAAGCTGACTATGGAAGAAGAACAGATACTCGATGAACTCATTAAACTAATGGAAAAAATGTCAATGATAGTGAAATACGATAGAGGACATTTTAAGGGTGGCATGGTGCGTTATAAAGATCAGGATTTTTTTTATATCAATCGCAAAACCGATAAAAGAGAACAAATTCGTACAATCGTTAATGAGTTAAAGCAAATAACCGTACCGGAAAACCTCAAAACGCATTCCATAAACGAAATATTTAATATGTTCAATTCGGAGGTATAATGTCACAATTTGAAGGAAGGGGCGCAAAACGACTTGATTCCGAAAATTTAGTTTTTTATCGCCAACTGGACAGCGAAGGTAATGTTCAGAATGAGGGTATGGTCAAAACCATTGACCTCAGTAAAAGCGGTATGGCGTTGGAATTCGATCATGATGTTGAAAACGACACGCATTTGGAAGTTCATATAGGTGTAGGTGAAGAAGTCGTTGAAACAAACACCATAGTCAGAAATGTCAAAAAAGTAAACGATGAACTCTTTATCGTTGGTGTGGAGTTCAAATATTTAAGTGATGAAGATTTGAACAAATTGGCTATGGCCAATCCGGATATTCTGTCTTAGGGGAAAAAATATATTGCTGTTGTATTTTTTATGGTGTTTGGATAGTCTTTCTTAGACCCATAACACACCAGAAAAACAGGTTTTATTTGATCATACCCTTAACAACGAGTGCCCATAATTTTCGATTTGGATATTTTCTCATCTTCCATTTTGTACCTACTGATCCCCAAAGCCAATCATTATTGTGGTATTTAACCCATAGACTTTGTGCGGCAATTTTCTAAGAACATATTTCGATTTCATTTTAAAATGTTTGAAATTTGTTAAAATATTGGTTTGTAATTAAACCTTGTTATAACTATATTCTGTAAGACCAATGACTATCTCAAAATTATCATAGCGAACAGAATTATCGGGGGAACTAATTTTAAAAACAGATTGTGATTAAGCGCAAATTGATAAAAACCGTTTGATGCTATGTTTTTAATTAAACTGAACAAGTCTAATAAAAATGCCGTCTTTGTTTGAATATTTTATAACTTAACAGTTTTTAGGAGGTGTACGGTGCGCATCATTGTTACTTTTCTTGCCGTTTTAGTATTCTTTAATCTCGCCCTTTCGGAAAATACAAAAAAGATTAATGAACAACTCAATGCTTCAAAAGTTCCTGTAAGAGCTGTTCCGCGTTCATACTATTTGATGGATGATCCGGCTAAGGCGGGTAACACGCAGGTTGAGAAAATTGAGAATATAAACAAATCGGCCAAAATTTTAAAATCAAGGGAAAGCGAATATGGATATCATGTCTTGATCGATTCTTCCCGAAATGGTTATGGCTGGCTGAATACTTCGATTCGTTCGGTAGATCGCTTTGTAGGTACCGATGCCTTTGGCAGCCAATCTGATTTTGTATTGGCCGGATATCGCCAATACAATTTGAGTAATCCCAATTCCGGCATCATCGGAGCAACCACGATTAATGTATCTGAAGGTCTGGCATCAGGCGCTCAATTCCGCCATGAACAACTCAACCAGGACTTAAAACCGGGTTCCGATGATCCTGATGGTACGGTAGGCGGACGTTATCCGGGGGCGGTTGCTCTGGACCGACCATTTGTAACGTTCAACCAGTACATTGAAGGTGATGCTACCACTACACCGGCTCTCTCACATCCTTATGTTGTGGCCGATTATGGCTCTTATGGTGATTTCGGTGGGGCCTGGGCACCTTCGGCACAAATGGATGCCGGATACGAACATCATGACTCGCCTGGAGGTAATCGTTTGTGGAACGGATCGACTGACATCGTTAAAGATGATGAGGGCGTTTATCATTATGTTGGAGTATATGCTAATTGGTACCTGGGAAGCGCTCAGGGCGAATTGGATGATAATGACCATGCCATAATAACAGCCACCAATTCCGATATTTACAGCGATTGGGTAATCAATACCAGTCCGGAGCTTATCGATCCCCAGCAATTTACTTTTGTTTCCCCGGCCGTTGATATCAACAAAAACGGATTTGGAGTAATCGCTGCAACCGGCCATGAAGGATATCATGAGGGCACATCATATTTTTTCGAAGAATTACGGATTGTCTTACAAACCACAAATGACTACGGTCAAACCTGGTCCGAGCCCCGGGAGGTCAGCTGGGCGGAATTGGGCATTCCCACTGAAATCACCGCAGAAGATTCATTGTTCTATTTGACCATCGATGAG
>WJIP01000208.1 GCA_014730185.1 Caldithrix sp.
CAAGGCATAAGCAAGGGCCTGCCGGTGTTGATCCACATCCGGATGAATCCGATAAGTCCCGAAGCCGGCAGCACTTACCGACCACTCCGTACAGCCTAAAAGCTGATAAGGTATTTGCGGAAAATCCGCGGCGAACCGCCTAGTATGATCAATCGTGGCCTTACCCTCTAGCATGGTAACCTTTCTTTTAGAATTAAAGTGAGTTACTACAGCAAAACTTAAAGGGATAGGGCCGTAATTCCAAGCGTAATATCGCATGGGTAAAATAACGTTTTGTTGAATTTAGCAGCTCATTGCTCAAAATTCCATCATTTTAAGGCTAAGTCTGCATGAGTGCAAGAAACATGAATCGTTCGATTAAAACAGTTCTGAGTCGCCTCTATTATGGGGTTCGGAACAAAGTCAGTTGATGCAATTGTTCAGACCAACAAAACGTATTATTTCTATTTAAATTGGACCTATCCGGGAAACTTTTGTTTGAACTATGCGTATTTTTGCCCTAAGTTTCAACCAAATTAATGGAATAGTTGAAAAATTGAAGGCGTTAATGGAAAAATCAGAAACCCGGCGACAAGAAATCATGGATGCGGCAATGCATTGTTTGGCCCGTTATGGTATGACCAAGACAACCATGGATGATATAGCGGAAGTAATGGGATTAAATAAAGCTACGCTATACTATTACTACGACAATAAAGAAGCCATTATATCGGATGCACTGGAACGGGATGCCTATCGGTTCTATGCCATATTAGAGGACCGTTTTAAAACTATACCTAAAGCCACTGAAAAAATAAAAACAATGGTGCAAACGTTTTTTGAATTCTTTAGAAATCGGCTGGATATTTTACAACTAAATGCCCGGGCTTTAATCGATAACCATACTTTGATTCAGAATATACATCGCCGCATGCGTGACAAGCATTTGCAGACGATGTACGAAATTATTGAAGAAGGAGTGCACTGCGGTGAATTTCCCGATTCGGTTGATGTTCAGCGCGTAGCCGATGCGCTTCGTTTAATACTGGATGCTCACCGGTTAGAACTGTTTAGGCAGAGTGCGGATCCGGCTATAAAACAGCCGGATCTCGATAAACTGGAAAACGATGCAATTTTTATTATGAATATATTTTTAAATGGACTAAAAAAAGGACCTAATTAAGCATATGGAACGATTTATACAATGCACTGTGCAGAAAATGCTTGTTTTGATGCTGCCATTTCTATTAATATGGACTATCGGCACCAACGCTCAGCAGGTCAAAGAATTATCGCTGGAAGAAGCCAAACAATATGCCCTGGAAAACAATCGAGATGTGCGTAAAGCAGCAATGGATATTGAAGTGGCCTCTAAAGAAAAATGGGCGGTGACTGCCAGCGGTTTCCCTCAGGTGGAAGCCAGCGCAGAAGTCAGTAAATTGCTGGATATACCAACACAACTGATTCCCGGTGAGTTTTTTGGCAGACCCGGAGAGACCATTCCGGTGCAGTTCGGAAAACCGTTTAACGCCAATTACGGTATTTCGGCCAGTCAGCTTATATTCAGCGGCAGCTATTTTGTGGGTGTGCGGGCAGCCGGTATTTACATGAAACTTTCTAAAGAAAATCTGGAACGCACGGAATTGGAAACCAAAGCTACCGTTACCAAAACCTATATTCTGTCCCTTATTGCCGAAGAAAACCAGAAGGTGTTAAGCAAAACTCTGAAAAATGTACAGCAAACTCGCTACGAAGTAGAGGAAATGTATAAAGAAGGGTTTACGGAACAAACCGATGTTAAACAGTTACAGATTTCCGTAAATGAACTGGAAAATAATATTCGGGCTTTGCAGAAACAGATCGATTTAACCCATCAATTACTTAAAATACAAATGGGTATGCCGGTTGATCAATCGATTCAATTAACCGACCGGCTTGAGGCTATTCTAACCCGTGTCAATATCGGACCGCTGCTGGAACAAACATTTACACCGCAGGACAATATAAATTTTCGCGCTGTAGTAACCCGCGAAGAACTGGCTGATATGCAGGTCCGCCGGCAATACACACGTTTTTTGCCTACACTGGCTGCGTTTGGTTCCATTCAGCGCGATGCTCAGCGTGATAAATTTAACTTATTGGATTCTGATAAAAAATGGTTTCCGACAACAGTCATTGGTATTCGATTAAGCTGGCCCATATTCAGCGGCGGCAGCAAAATGTTCGATCTGCAAAAGGCCCGTGTGGAAAGAAAAAAAGCCCGTCTGGATAAAATCGAAGCCAGAGAAGGATTGAGCCTGCAATACAAACAGGCCCGTACGAAGGTTATTGAAGCTCGAGACCGACAGGAGACGGCCCGTGCTAACAGAGATTTGGCCAAAGAAGTCTATGAAATCAATCAGGAAAAATTTAAAGAGGGGATGATATCCAGCCTCGATCTGACGCAAAGCCATAACCAGTATCTGGATGCCGAAGCCGCTTATTTGCAGGCGGTTTCCGATATGCTAACAGCCCAAACCGAATTAAAAAAGATTTTGGAGATATTATAAGATGAAACAGAACATTCATTTCTTAAGACCGTTTTCAATACTGAAACAGACCGTTTTTCTGGCGATTATTGTTGCTTTACTTATGTCCTGTGGATCGGGTAATAAACAGGAAGAGTTGCGAAAACTGGAAACCGAACGCGATGCTTTGACTGCCCAAATTGAGCAATTAAAACAGGAGATCAGAGCTGCGAATGGTGAAACACCGGATAATTTAGCGCATGTCAGTATTCAAAAGCTCCGGCATCAGCGCTTCGATCATTATATTGAAGTACAGGGTACCGTAGAATCCGATAATAATATTTTGATACCGGCTCAGTCCTCCGGAGTGGTTAAAGAAATACACGTTGAAGAAGGCCAGAAGGTGCAAAAGGGCCAGGTGTTGGCTGAACTGGATGCTGCCATTCTGGAAAATAATATTGCTGCTCTGGAAGCCCGTTTGCAGCTGGCAGAAACCGCATTTGAACGGCAAAAACGTTTGTGGGAAAAGAAAATTGGCAGTGAGATGCAATATCTGCAAGCCAAAACCGAAAAAGAAGCCCTGGCCAAACAGCTGGCGGCAACCCGTGAGCAATACAAATTAACCAAAGTAACTGCTCCCATCGATGGTACAGTGGATGAAATTCTGCTCAAAGAAGGAGAATCGGTAGCCGCCGGATTTGGTACCATTCGTATCGTCAAATTAACCGCTTTGAAAATAACAGCAGACCTGGCAGAGGATTATACCGGCCGGGTTAGTCCGGGGGATTCGGTAACGGTGCGATTGCCTATTTTAAAACGGCAGTTTCGGACGACCATCCGCGCCGTATCTCAGGTTATTGATCCCAGAAACCGCACGTTTCCAATCGAAATTAAGTTACCCCCGGAGGCCGGTGCTATTCAACCCAATATGCTGGCGATTTTGACCATTAGGGACTACAGTAATGAGCAGGCCTTAACCGTACCGGTAAATATTGTGCAAAAAACAGGTGATAAACCCTTTCTGTTCACCGCAGAACCAAACAGTGAAAAGAATGATACTTGGATTATTCGGAAGAAAGTGGTGAGCACAGGTCGCAACTATGGTGAACACGTGGAAATTACAGAAGGTCTGCAACCCGGCGATCAGGTCGTAGTGGTTGGTTTTCAGGATTTGGGTGACGGACAGATGGTGATGGCTAGTGTTGTGGAGTAATAAAGAGAGCGCCTCAGATGAAAATTTATGACCATGTGAACATTAGCGGTTGCTCTGAACCAAAACTGGTTTTGGTTAGACTTGCCGTTTGCCTGATTACATAACGTCGCTGATTCGTTTGAATACTGAACGGAGTGTATGAGGCAGTTCGCTAAGTGTTGTTTTTGAATAATCACCTGGCTTGATGATTAGCTGAATGATCTTGTGAAGTTTAACAACGAAATTAAATAATAATGGTGCAAAAGGATTGATTATGAAAGAATTCGGATTATCCAATAAAGCTATTGAAAATCGGGCGACAATCTACATCTTTACCATACTGCTGGTGATCTTTGGTATTATGCAGTATGTATCTACGCCAAAGGAACAGTTCCCGGAAGTTGTATTTCCTTATTTCATGATATCAACCATCCATCCGGGTACTTCCCCCACTGATGTGGAAAATCTGATTACGCGGCCGATTGAAAAGGAATTGAAGGGCATCAACGGCATCAAACATATAAACAGTCAATCCCTGCAAGATGTGTCGCTGGTTATTGTTGAATTTGAGGTGGATGCCGATGAAACCCAGGCTTATCTGGATGTCAAAAAAGCTGTGGATGATGCCCGTGCCGAATTACCCACGGATTTATTTCAGGAACCGGAACTTACCCAAATCGATGTATCCGAAATCCCTATTTTGTTCGTCAATTTATCCGGTGACCTGGGTCTGGTTAAGCTGAAAAATTACGCCGATGATCTCAAGGATCGTCTGGAAAGTTTCAAAGAAATTTCTAAAGTGGAAATAATCGGTGCCCTGGAAAGAGAAATACAGATTAATGTTGATCTGTATGAAATGCAGATGGCCGGATTATCCTTTAACACAATTGAACAGGCGGTAGCCAATGAAAATCTAACCATATCCGGTGGAGAAGTGGAAATCGGCGATATGGAACGCAATTTCCGTATCATGGGTGAGTTTCAGTCCGCAGAAGAAATCGGTAATATTTTGCTTAAGGATGGTGTTTATTTGAAAGACATTGCCGAAGTGATAGATGATTTTGCGGAACGGGAAAGCTATGCCCGGATGGGCGGTCAGCCGGTGGTCACCCTGTCCGTCATCAAGCGCAGTGGTGAAAACCTGATTCAGGCCGTGGACAAAATTAAAGAAGATGTGCAGGCGTTCCGTGCCGAATCCTCCAACGCCCTCAACATTAAAATTACCAGTGATAGCAGCACGCGCACCCGTAACTCGGTCAGTGACCTGTTCAATACAATTATCCTCGGATTTATCGTTGTCGTATTTGTACTCATGTTTTTTATGGGAGAACTGGATGCGGTTTTTGTGGGGATTGCGATTCCTTTATCCATGATCATAGCGTTCAGTTTGCTGCCAATCATCGATTTTACGCTGAATATAATTGTGCTTATGGCCTTCATTCTGGTGCTGGGGATTGTAGTGGACAATTCCATTGTGGTGGTTGAAAATATTTATCGTCATTTTACCACTACAAAAAATCTGCCCATTGTTCCGGCCACCAAACGGGCGGTCGGTGAAGTTGCGGTTGCCGTTTTTACAGGTACTCTGACCACCCTCGCCCCGTTTATCCCCTTGATGTTCATGCCCGGCATCATGGGGGAATTTATGTCTTACTTGCCCATCACGATATCCATAACACTATTGGCTTCCATGCTGGTAGCCTATTTTATGAATCCGGTTTTTGCGGTTACATTTATGCGCTATGAACCGGATAAGGCTAAAGCGGAACACGGTAAGCTGAATAAACAATTCTGGAAGCTGGCTTCGGGATTGGTGGCTGCGGCTATTTTATTTTATTTGGCCGGTTATATGCTGCCGGCTAATCTGATCGTAATCAGTATTCTAATTTATATTTTCCTGAAAACGGTAATGGTGCGTCTTATTGATATTTTTCAAAAGTACGTATTACCCTTGCAGATGCGTGCTTATCGTAAAACACTGGAATTTTTACTGAAAGGTAAACGGCCTTACATCGTTGTCGGTGGAACCATTTTTTTGTTATTTTTGGCTTTCTTTCTTATGTCCGTTAGTCCACCCAAGGTGGTGTTTATGCCCAACGGTGATCCCAATTATGTGTATGTGTATATCACGATGCCCGAAGGCACGGATGTGGACCGTACTAATGAGGTGACCAAAGAGGTGGAACGCCGCGTTGATGAAGTACTCGGTGCCCATAATCCGGATGTGGAATCGGTTATTTCCAATGTGGCGGTTAATGCCGGCAGTGATATTTTCGACCGCACCACACAGGATAAACTGGGTAAGGTAACCGTATCCTTTGTGGAATACAAATACCGGCAAACCGAACATTCAACGACAGATTATATGGAGCAAATTCGGGAGGTTGTTAAAGGTATACCGGGAGCCGAAATTGAAGTGGACCGGGATGCCATGGGGCCACCCGCGGGTAAACCTATTAACATGGAGATATCGGGACCGGATATCGATCGCCTGGTGGTTCTGGCCGATGAGCTTAAAGCCTTTATTGAAGATCTGAATATTCAGGGTATCGAAGATTTACAACAGGATATGGAAGTGCATAAACCGGAATTATCACTGAAGATTGATCGCGATAAGGCCAGTAAACTGGGCCTGAGCACAGCATATATCGGATCCACTATCCGAACCGCTTTGTACGGAAAAGAGATATCCAAATTCAGGGAAGGCGAGGATGAGTATCCCATCATGCTGCGGTTGGTACAAAAATACCGGGATGATGTAGATGCCCTGCTCAGCCAGAAACTGATGGTTCCCGGACGTGACGGCCTACCGGCCAGCAACATACCCATTTCCGCTGTGGCTGATGTGGAATATCAATCCACTTACGGTGGTATCCGGCGTATTGATAATGAGCGGGTAATTACGCTGGCCTCCAATGTATTGACCGGATACAATGCTAACGAGATAATTGCCCAGATCAATAAATCGTTGCCTAAATTTGATCTGCCGGAAGGATATTCGGTGCGCTTTAGCGGTGAGCAGGAAATGCAGCAGGAAATCGGTAACTATCTGGTTAAGGCTTTGTTTATTGCCGTAGCCCTGATTCTGATTATTTTAGTGGCTCAGTTTAACTCCATCGGCAAACCCATTATCATAACCATTCAGATCATTTTCAGTTTTATAGGCGTTTTGCTGGGATTTGTAATTTTTAAAATCGATATATCGGTTATGATGACGGGTATGGGTATTATTGCCGTGGCCGGCATTGTGGTTAAAAATGCCATTATTCTCATCGATTATACGGATAATGCCTTGCAAGCGGGCGGCGATAAAATCAAAGCCATCGTTGAAGCCGGAGCCACCCGTCTGACACCGGTTCTGTTAACAGCCCTGTCCACCATCCTGGGATTGATGCCGCTGGCTATTGGCGTTAATATTAATTTTTTGACGCTTTTTTCCGAGCTGGATCCACAAATTTATTTCGGCGGCGATAGCGTGGCCTTCTGGAATCCATTGGCCTGGACCATAATATTTGGGTTGGCTTTTGCCACGTTTCTGACACTTGTGGTTGTACCGGCCATGTACCGTATCTTTTACGTGTCGGATAAGGAAATCAGTGCATAACGAAAACAACAGGCGTCAGGGACGCCAGGGTTCGTTATCGAACATCCATTGCACGATTTCCGGGGGCGAGTCCACCACGGCATCAGCCGTCTGTAATTTTTGATGATTGTTATACAGGTTATTAATACCGATACAGTACAAGCCGGCCGCCTTCGCACTTAGCACACCGGCCTGCGAATCTTCAATGGCAAGACAATGGCTTGGTTTAATCCCCAGTTGAGTAACCGTTTTTTGATAAATATCGGGGGCCGGTTTTTTATGCTTAACATCGTCACCACTCACCGTGGTTTTAAATACGGATCGTAGCTGTAAATCGTAATCCGGATGGTTTTGCAGGTTATCCAGAATGGCTTCGATTTGTTTTCTGGTAGATGATGAAGCCAGGGCGGTAATGACATTATGATTGATACACAGATCGATAATGTCGATGATACCGCTGATTGGTTTTAGCTGCTCATTGTGGATTAAATCCATATAGATGGCATTTCGCTGCCGCACGCCTTCATCCACATCAATGGGGCGGTCTTTAAGATAGGTCCGATTGATGGTTTCCATATTGTCTCTTACGGAATATCCGATAAGGGCATGTAAGTCCTGTGCATTAAAGGTCACTTTTTTTTCCTGCAAAAAATGTTCGAAGGCCTGCAGATGGATGGGTTCGGTATCGACCAGAACCCCGTCCATATCAAAAATAACGGCCTGCAAATGATGTAATTGTAAATGATTAATGGATTTCATGGCCCTTCCTGTAGTCGATTTGATTTATCCGTGCTCATTGTTAAAATAGAAAATGGGACCTATATTAGGCAAAATAAATTAGCCGGCCGTGGTGTCAAGGAACCGGCATTCCGGACTAAATTATGAATCTATTCAATCTTAAATAAGAACCGGATGGCAGCCGGGTTGATCAATCCATAACCATTGGCCTTTTACCCTAAAAATAAAAAAACTTTAGAATAGATTGGGATTTCGCAAGAGGATTTGTAAACCACAAATTCTGTGGCATCATACTTCGGAATTTCCGCTATGATCAAATAGTTGCAATCGATTGATTCTAAACCTGAACCGTAAAACATGGAGATTTACAATGAAACCAGTCGCTTACGGATATGCCATTATTCTGATTTTGCTTGGCGTTATCGGTTATCTGGTAACCGGAGCCGAAAGCATAACGGCGCTGATACCATCTTTTTTCGGTGCGATTGTGCTGATTATTGCATTAATCGGCTTAAACGAAAAATGGTATAAGCATACCATACATATCATCACCCTGTTGGCTCTGGTCGCTGTCATTGCTACATTCAGTGGCATTACCGATACATTCCAGTTAATGGGTGGTGCGGATATTCAGCGTCCGGCGGCGGCCGTCAGCAAAGCATTGATGGCGGTTTTTTCGTTGATTTTCCTCATATTGGCGATCCGCTCGTTTATTCAGGCCCGCCGCTCTGAATGAAAAAGGAAATAGCACTTACTACTGTTTGTGGCTTCCGGTCCAGAGAAAAATCAGGCCAAAGTTCGCTTTCCGATATCAGGATGGCACTTCCGTACGGTCGCGTTCCAATTGCTCCCTGATATCATGGGGAAGTGCGGCCGGCGGATTGCCCTCGGCCAGACTCTGATTGATGGTGTGCAACAAATCATCGACGGTGGTGATGATATCCTCTGTGCCCAGCCATAATAGACATTCGGCATTATCCTTCAATGGATTGCCCCGATAGATTTGGGCAAAATAGGAATTTAAACCGGGATCCCATCCTACAACTAAAACAATTTCATCCGACCATTGTGGTACGTTTAATTGATAGCGCGACATATATCAGGTCCTTTCAGCTTGAATATTGGGTTATCAGTTTATATATGATTTTTTCATGCGGCGGTCTTCGTTTTTGCCGGTGTTGGTTATCCTTTAACGCGGTTAGTAACGATCTAAGTTGTATGTTGCTTAACGTATGATAGGCCTGGTCGGTTCGATTCGGTAGATTTCCGATGATCTGCCTTAAAGCATGTTCATCACATCGTTGTAAATCCTTATGAGGGCAAAGAATATACAAAGTCTGCATAAGTGAATCCGTGTCCCGAATGTCCAGTGGGCGGTGAATGGTTAGCGCCTGATTCATTGCATGAATCAATGATTTATGGTCAAGCAAATCCATATAGCGGGCAGGAAGAATACGCCGTATTTGTTCATCGCTTAACTTGTTGTATAAACCTTTCCGTGAAATCAATCGCGGGTGATGCCGGGCGATACGACCTGCCAGTTGATGTATCCAAACCGACCATTGGTGCACATCGTGCAAATGTTGAATCCATTCCACTTTTGAGGATATCATTTTTAGTGTCCTGTGTTCCGGCCAATCCCACTGGTACCATTGAGGGCCGTCGTTAAATTGCCATTGCAAACCCGATTTTGTGTATCGACAGGTGAAGGGTAATGACCAAATACGCCGGGGTTCAGAGCACAATAGCAAAGCCTGTCCCGGAGCCGTGAACACCAGCTCCATTAAATTAACCGGAATCTTTAAGTTCTCATTAATTTGCTTAATGACATCTTTGAATAATTCTGTTTTGTATTGCTCGAAATGAAGGCATATTGCCGGCAAGCGCTTTACAAGATCGTCAGTAATGGTGTCCATGGCATTAAAATCCGTCCCTTAATGACTGCTGTCCGGCATTTCAAATCCGTATTCCTTTAGCAGATTTCGCGCATTGCCGTCACCCAGCCGGGCGGCTTGCACCAGGCATTCGATGCTTTGGTCCATGGCTTCATTCTGCGTATAAATCTGATACATTATTTGCCAGGTGGGCAGATGATCAGGAAAACGCCGGGTCAGCGCACGTAGGACCCGTAAACCGGTTTCCTGCAGACCTTCGCTGTAGGCAGCCAAACCCACTTCATGCAAAGCGTCCGCTGTATGCCCCCCGGCAAACATATCAGCGGCTTTTTTTAGACCATGAGCTATAATGGGATGGTCCGGAATCATGTCTAAAATGGTATCACCCTCATTATTGCTTATATCCACATCACAGCCGGCTTCCGCAAGGGTAAGGGCAGTCAGAACATTGCCGGCCCGCAGGGCAGCAAACAGGGGTGTTTCGCCATCATCATTTATCGCACTGATATCGACACCGCGGTCTATCAGCAGGGCAATTATTTGATCATCATCGTTGTGGGCCGCTGAAAAAAGCAGATTATTGCCCTCATGGCCTTGCCATTGAACATCGGCACCGGTATCGAGCAAAGCGCATATCATGTCCGTTAATCCGGAAAAACAGGCCCAGCTCAAGGCCGTATCGCCGAATTGTGACTTGATATGAATATCCGCTTCGGCCTGCAGCAGGATTTCCGCCAGCTCCTCGTTTCCGTTCATCAGAGCCAATTGCAGGGCTGTAGCGCCGTTGGCATCCCGGGTATTAATCTCAGCACCGTTTTGCAAAAGTTTTTGGGCAAGGGTATTGATTTCGGCTTGATCGTTTTCACACTGGGCCAGGCTGATCAATGCGGTGGCGTTGAGGCTGCCGGGTTTATTGACATCCGCACCCTGATCCACCAGTATATGGGCGGCAGCAAAATTTTCACGGGCCAACGCCCAGTTCAGAACGGTGTTGTCTGCATTGTTCGTAGCATTAACGTCGGCACCTTGAGCAATCGCTTCATTCAGGGCTTGATTATCATCCGATTTTACTGCATTTAACAATTGTTTATTTAATTTACCTTTTTTAGAAAAGAACATCGAACAGTCTCCTTTGACATTCATATAGTAGGATTAAATTTATTGATTATGTCCTTAGCTCAGCAAAAGTAATGGTCTGAGTGTTAAGACAGGCTTTAATTAAGTTAATGAACATGTTATTTTCGATAAAACGTCGGTTAAAACGATAGCAAAATTCATCCAGGAATCTTTGCAG